>QQVI01000297.1 GCA_003388545.1 Actinomycetota bacterium | reverse complement strand
CCGTTCGTCTTCGACTCCGGGGGGAGAAGGAGACGCTCAGTCGTGGCACATGTGCCAGAAGCGGGTCGCTTCCAGACACGTCGTCCCGGGGAGGACTTCCTTGTCCGGGGGGACCACGAGCGAGGTCGTGGTCGTCGGTGGGATGGTGGTGGTCGTCGTCTTTGGCGCGGCGCTCGATCCACCGGAGGACCCGCCGGATGATCCACCGGTGGAGCCCTTCTTCATGAAGACGACGGTCACGTAGATGTATCCATCGGCGGAAGCGGTCCCGATGCCGACGTAGTTGTAGTCGCCGAGGATGTTGGCGGCGTGGCCCGACGAGCCCATGAAGGCCGACTGGATCGACGAGACGCTTGGGCCCCGGCCGACGTTCTCGCCCATCTTGGTCCATCCTGAGCCGCCTGCAGCGGCGAGCTCGGCGCTAGAGGAGTGATAGATGCCACCAGACGCAGCCATCTCCGCACTGTGGGACCGGGCATAGGTTTGGAGACTCGAGGACATGGTGAGGGGCGCAAGGCCCTGGGCCGCCCTCGCTGAGTTGGTGAGGGAGAGAAACTCGGCTTCCTGGCCGGCGTCGGCTCCTGCAGACAGGCCTAGTCCCATCACGCACAGTGACAGGGCGAGGAGTATGGCCAGCCAGCGCTTTCTCTCGGGCATTGCCTGCATATCGGCAGGCGATAGTTGGCTCTTGAGGGTCTAGCGACCTATGCGGATCGCACTGTCTGTGACGGTCAGACGCCGAACATGACCTCACGGAGAGAGAGCAATGTCGTTTCGTAGGTCTCGGGGTCGAGGCGCATCGAGCCCAACCTCAGCCCTCGCATTCCTTCTCCGACGTTCGTCATGACCCGGAGCCCGTCGTCATCGTGAATCAACAGCCCCAATCCGAGACAACCCCCTCCGGGGTCCTGGACACCGACGAGGACATTGTCGAGGCGCGAGAGGTTCAGCCCGACCGGAAGGGTCGGTGCGAAGACCGTCGGACGCACCTTCCACCGCTCCAGCGGGGGGATCAGCGCCTTCTTGAAGGCCTCGGTCCGCCGTGCCGCGCGCTCGTCGGGCGACACCGGCATCACATTGGGGTCGCTCGGTGCCACGGACACTGCGACATCGAGGAATCGGCGAAGCATGCCGACCACCGGCTCCATCTCGCCACCACGCTGCAACGCCACGACCATGTCGGGGCGGCACAACTCGGCCTTGTGGTACTTGAGGGTCTCCCCGGCAACTCCGGACACAACGGCGGTGGTGTCGATGATGACGAGGTCGGCCATCATCCTCGCCCGATCTGTCATCGCAGCTGTGGCCACGACTTGCTGCAGCACGAGCCGGGTCGGGTTGATTGTGCCCACGAAGTGGAGCTGGTCGGGCTCCGAGATCCTGTCCAGGTCGTCGAGGTCGTCGAGCACGCGTAGGCCCACGCACGCTGGCGGGCCGATGGTGGTGTTACCCACGTCGGCGTCGACATAGGCGACGGTGCGTCCCTCGGCCAATGCCATACGTGCAGCCAACAGGCCGAGAGTCGTTTTGCCCGTATCGACACTGCCCGTAAGCATCGCAACGCCAGTCTGAGCGATCTCCCTGGCCAGGCTCTCATGAATCTGCTCAGCCATCACGAGCAATATAGGTTCGGCAGTGTCGCTTACTCCGGTTAGCGTTCCGCGCGATGACCTCGACTATCAGCTTCCTGTCCGATTTCGGTCTCCAGGACGAGTTCGTTGGTGTGGTCCATGGGGTGATCGCAAAGCTGGCCCCTGAGTCCCGCGTGATCGACGTCAGTCACAACATCCCTCGCGGCGACACCCGTGCGGGCGCCCTGGCCATGATGCGCGCCATCCAGTACCTGCCGGAGGGGGTAGCACTGGTTGTCGTGGACCCAGGCGTGGGTTCGGAGCGCAAAGCCCTGGCTCTCGAGACGCCATGGGGCTTCTTTGTCGGGCCAGACAATGGTGTCCTCAGTCCGGCAGTCGCCCTTGCTGGAGGGGCGTCCAAGATCGTCTCGATAGAGAATCCCGAGGCGAGGATCCCGTCGCCGGGCGAGACGTTTCACGGCCGGGACGTATTCGCACCTGCCGCTGCCTTGCTCGCTTCCGGCGAAGCCTCGATTGAAGAGCTCGGGCCCGAGTTGAGTGGTGATGACGTGACGCCAATGCTGCTCCCACTGCCAGAAGTGGAGGACGGGGTGGCGTCGGGCCAATGCTGGTGGGTCGACGGCTTCGGCAACGTGGAAACGAATGTGGGGCCCGAGGAGCTGACGGCGGTGGGAGCCAAGCTCGGAGACGAGGTGTCGGTGAGCATCGGGGCGAAAACGCATCGACTTCGGTGGGTGAGCTCTTATGCCGAGGCCCCTGAAGGTGAGGTCTTGCTCCACGTCGACTCGGCAGGGCTCATAGCCCTTGCCGTGAACAGAGGGAGTGCAGCGAAGGAGCTCCGCCTTGCTCCAGGTGTGAACGTGAAATTCTCGAGCTGAGGCTTGCTTCTACGCGTTTATGACCTGAAACAACTGGATGATCCCGGCAATGGCAATCACTGCAAGAAGAACGATGATGATGATGGCTGTAGCCGGCCTCACTGCGCCCTCACGGTACCCGCAGCCGCGGGGAATCAACTCCGAACAAAATGAGGCCCCCGACGAATCGAGGGCCTCATCGCATGTAGGAGACGGTCGTTACCGTGGGGCGGGCTGGGAGGCTATCCATCACACCTAGGCAGAACGTGCCCTGGTATGAAGGGAAAACGACCGCCCTCCATGTCATGCACACGGAATATCGACCACAGAGGGTGTTCCCTTGAGCGAATTAAAGGTTCAGTTTGTGACCCGGGAGGATTGCTCGCTTTGCGATCGCGCCCGGCCGATAGTCACCAAAGCGGCCCGCCGCATAGGGGCGACAGTGGAAGAGATAGATGTCGACACCTCGCCGGAGCTCGTTCGTGAGTTCGGCGATCGGGTGCCGGTGGTCCTGGCGCCCGATGGCACCGTTGCGGCCGAGGGTGTGATCGACAGGCGCGCCCTCGTCAAGAGGATGCGAGGTGCTCGCACCTCGGACGCTTAGTCGGGAGGCAGGGGCGGCTTAGCCTTCGCCGCCGTCCCCGGCCATAGTCGTGGCCGTCTCACCATCACCCGGTGCTTCTCCCTCTGCCGGCGCTTCTCCGTCCGCCGGAGCCTCGCCCTCGCCCTCGCCCTCGCCTTCACCTTCGGCAGGCGCCTCCTCGGCGAGGCCACAGTCGAGCAGCGCATCTTCAGGTGTCTGTCCGGCAAAACGCACCCGCTCGAAAGCGGAAACGGCGGCCAGCTGCTCCTCGGTCAGCGAGCCGCCAAATCCGGGCATCGCTGCACCGAAGCCCCCGAGAGGCTTATTGGTGTCTCCATACGTCGATCTCCCCAAAGCCTGTAGCCCGCCGGTCCCGAGCGCGATCCACTCGACCTGGTCGGCGCATTGCCCGAACACATTGACCGTTGCGTTCAGTGCTGGGCCCGCGCCACCACCGCCGCCGGCCCCGTGACACCCGGCGCAGTTGACGGCCGCCATGAGGCTTCCCTGATAGATCTCTTCGCCGAGGGCGATGAAGTCGGTGCCTCCTCCGCCCACGGCCGAGCCCTCGAACGGGGATCCGTCACAGTTCACGAGCTCCCCCGTGATCACGTTGGTCTCTAGCTCGGTGGCCTCACCGCATGTCCCTGTGGCCGAGCCGCCCAGCGCGAAGAGCGCAAACACCGGCACCACGAAGAAGAGTGTCGCCAGCCACTTGGGCATTGCGAAGTTGGTCCGCTCCTTGATCCCGGTCGTGGGAACCGTCACGACTACGGGGAGGCTCGAGGCCTCGGCGGCGTTGACCTCGGCTGGCATCGGCGCCCGCGCCACGGCAGCGGCGGGAGCCGCGGCCGCTTCGCCGTCTCGCTCAGGAATCTCGATCTTGACCTCGGGTGCAGGCGCGGGCTCGTCAGACTTGGGCTCTTCGTCCTCCACTCCGGCCGGCTCCTCGGCGGCTGGCTCTTCGGTAGCGGGCTCTTCAGGTGAGGCTCCTGCCGGCGCCTTCTCGCCGCCTGCCCAGGCCGCGAGGATCTCCTCGACGCTCGAGCCGGTCTCGGCGGCTCGAGCTTCGGCGGACCTCTGTACGAGTGTTTCAGGTATTCCCAACGCTTCGGAGGCAGCAGCCAGGTCGCTCAACCTTGCCCTCCTTCCACTGAGGTCGCCGACTCGATCAGATAGGCGACCAGGTCAGACATGTCTTCTTCCGACAGATTGTGCCCGGGATGGCCCCCTGTCCCCGCAATGATCCCCTGCAACTGGGTGGCCGAGACGCGGGAGCCGACGTCGGCCAGGTCGGGGCCGTAGCGGCGGATTCCCAAGACCTGGTTGGTGTCACTGAGAGTCACCGGCCCTATACCTACGTCGGCGACGACCGGGCGAATCATCTGAGTGTGGCAACCCGCACAACCGAGACTCTCATACACGTCACGACCGTCAAGAGCCTGTTCGCTGAAGGCGATCTGGCTGCTTCGCGCCCCGGGCGCATCGGTAGGTATCGCGGCGCCGAGCAGGGCGATGAGTGCGACGGCGATGAAGAGAAGGGCGGCTCCGACTACGACCGTCCATGGGTTGTCGCTGACGCCAACGAGGACCGGAGGCTCACCGGTGGCGGCTGCCGGAGCGGGCACCGGTTCGGCCGGCTCGGATGGCGGCGCAGGATCAGGAATCGAGGGTGGCTCGACGGGTGCGGCTTCGGGCTCGGGTGCGGGGGCTTCGGTCTCAGGCGGTTGAGCCTCGGCCTCCTCGGCGGCAGGCTCTGGCGCTTTTGCGGCCACAGATCCGCCGCCGCTCCACGCTTCGAGGACTTCCTCGGTTGTTGTGCCCGATGCCTCGGCCCGCGCCGCGGCAGAGCGAGAGACGAGCTCCGGGGGGATTCCCATCGCTTCGGCTGCAGCGTTGACATCAGCCATGGTCGACGTCCTTGGACACAAGCACTTCCTGGGGGATGGCCTTTCCGGTGGTCACCGTGCCAAACACGACTCCGGCGTAGGCGAACTGGGCGAGGAGAGAGACGATCCCGAACCCGACTGCTATGAGCAAGAGGGTGGCCACGGTGTTCCCGCCTCCCTGTGCCCAGCCCTCGCCGATGTCCACGTATGCGGCAGAGTTGGATCCGGCGATCCACGAGTATCCCGAGTAGAGCCCGGCGGTCACCAGTGTGACGACCACGCCACCTGCGCCGATGATCGTGAATCTGTTGAACGTCCTGACGCGCTCCAGGTTGGGAACCTCGCGACCAACCAGGCGCCTGAGAGCGGGGAATACGAATCCGGCTGCGAGGAGAGGGCCGACGCCGAGTAACGCCCCATATTCGACTCCGTCCCAGAACGGTGTCAGGGCTGCGGCGGCGGCGATGGACGGGAAGCTCCCGAATGCGGCAAGCCCGGCCACGACGACTGCGACGTATGAGCCGATCACGCCTGATGTGAGACCCGGCGTCTCGGCGAGATCTCTCCAGGAGCCTTCGAGGGTCAGCGAGTAGTTGGCTGCATTGGCGATGGCGGCGATGGGAAGCGCAAGGCCCAGGGCTGCTGCGACGCCCGACAGCCAACTGGGCCCGGGCCCGAAGATGAGCTGTGCCGGACCCCACCAAACAGCGGCAAAGCCGAGTGACCAGAATCCGACGAGAGCCAGCTGGCGACTGGCGAGCGGCACGTCGAGCTCCTTGACAACCGTGTAGTAGAAGAGGCCGAACCCGATGACTAGCAGCCACATGTTGATGAAGCCCGCAGACAGGAGCACCCCACCGAATGCCTGGGCCAGCGGGTTCATGAACGGCAGCGTGCCCACTGTGGAGGCTGCCAATAGGGCGGGGAGCCAGACAACGCCGCCCAGGACATACCAAATGGTCACGTAGCTCCGCTTCTCGACTCGATGTCTGATCGTCTCCAGGCTCACCACGAGCGGTATGCCGGCTACGAGGGTTATCGGCACGTCCAGCCACCAGGCGAGGCCCAGGGGGTGGGCACCGTCACTGAATCCGAGGGGGATACTGAGTATCCCGAGCGCGGCGAGACCGGCGAAACCAGCAAGTCCGAGACCGGCAAGGCCTGGATGGGCGAGACGAGTGCCTGTGAGCCGCGGGAGAACGTAATAAACGCCACCGGTCATGGTGAGAACGCCGAAGCCGAGCATCAACGCAGTGTTGGCCATCAAGTCGATCTGGCCGTAAGAGATGGGGGACTGTTCCGGGAAACGCAGCGAAAGCAAAGCGAACAGAGCAAGCACCCCGCCGAGCACCAAATACAGCGCGCCGAAGAGGATATGCAGAGTTGCGATGCGATCCTCGTCCGCGCCTCCCCCGAGTAGGGCTCGAATGTCAGATGTCGGGGCTGCCGCCACTCTCGTTCCTCATAAACAAAGGGTCGGGCGGGAGCATAACGCCATACCCTTCTCCTTCATCAATTGTGCAGGCGCCAATAGTTGGGCTCTCGGTTCCATCTGAAGGCCCGGTGTGTGGTAGAAACTTGGAAACAGCCATTCCGCGTGGGGAACAGCGACCAGATGTATCGACTGGCAGAACTGAGTGACAGCCGCCGCAAGGGCATCGGATGGGCGATGCTGACCGTCGGGGCCGTCCTTCTTGCGCTTGCTGTCTGGTGGATCCACTTCTCCAGCTTCCCCGAGACGGAAGTGATCGACGGCGAGACTGTCCCCGTGGTGCTCGACGTGTTCAACTGGGTGCCTCGAGGGTGGGTCTGGAAGAGTCTCGGCTACCTCGCCGCCTTTGCCGCAAGCCAGCTTCTCCTGGCCGGAGCTGTCTTCGTATTCGTCCTCAATCAGAAGATGACCTGGGCGCGTGCATTGTTCGCAGCGTTCCTCGCCTGGATCGAGCTCGTGCTGATATTCGGGATCGTCCCCTCCGAGTGGCTCAACCTCGCACAAACCGATCTCGACTGGTCGTCAACGCGGGTCGCGCTGACGATTCCACCTTTCCTCGTCCTCGGCAACGAGGTAGAGCTCAGCTTTGCCGTGCTGAAAGATCTCATCTCGCTCGGGTGGCACCTGGTAATGATCCCGGCAGTGGCGATCTTCGCCCTACAGGTCCAGCGCATGTACGACGGTCCGCCGGCCGGAGAAGAGAAGGCCGAGCCGAAGTCTCCATACGGAAGACCACTTGTCAGGGGTGATTCCTGATGCCCAAGGGCGTTGTCGATGAAACTCCTCCTTTCCGTGATGACTATCAACTCGCCCTCGTCGAGGGCGACTACTTCAAGGACAAGCTCCGGCCCAAGCAGTTCCTCCACATCGACCAGTCGGAGTGCATCTTGTGCGAAGGCTGTGTCGATATCTGTCCTTGGAAGTGCATCCACTACCTCACTTTTGAAGCCATCGATGAGGCGGTCAACGTCGACCACCCGGGAGAAGACCCGCAGAACTACGGCTTCTTCGTCGTCGACGAGGACGAGTGCACCCGGTGCGCTCTGTGCATCGACCGGTGCCCGACCGGTGTTATCTCTCTCGGGAAATTCGAAGGTTCGCTTGCCGATCAGGCCGAGGAGCTCGGTCTGGATCGCAGGCCGTGGGATTTCGACACGGGGCAGCGTGACTCGAGCCATGGATACGCATACGGGATTCGCTGGTAGGAGGCGGAGTGGCTAACGGAAGAACAAGCTTGAGAGAGCGGCTCACGGAGGCACGCGACAAGATCTGGGGCAGCCAAGCCGTAGATTCCATCCTGAGGCCGGGCTCGCCCTTCAAGCAGAACTACTCGGACAGCCCCCGTAACCGGTCTTATGTCGTGATGAACAACGTGCTGTATCACCTCCATCCGGTGAAGGTGAAGCGGCACGCCGTCAAGCTCTCGTACACACTTTGTCTCGGCGGTCTCAGCTTCTTCCTCTTCATTCTGCTGACGATCACCGGGATCTTCCTCATGTTCTATTACACGCCGAGTGCGGAGACGGCCTACACGGACGTCCAAGCACTCTCCACCAACGTGGCGTTCGGCTCTTTGGTGAGGAATCTGCACCGTTGGGGCGCTCACCTGATGGTGCTCTCCGTGTTCCTCCACATGAGTCGGGTCTTCTACCACGGCGCCTATAAGCCGCCACGTGAGTTCAACTGGGTCGTCGGCGTCGTCCTGCTGCTGCTCACCCTTCTGCTCTCCTTCTCCGGCTACCTCCTGCCCTGGGATCAGCTGGCTCTTTGGGCCGTCACCGTGGGTACGAACATGGCCTCATTCGTCCCAGCCATCGGTGCACAGGTGAAATTCGGTCTGCTTGCAGGCGCCGAGGTCACCGCGTCAACTCTGCTGCGGTTCTACGTGCTCCATGTGCTGTTCTTCCCGTTCATCATCGTCATCTTCATGGCGGTTCACTTCTGGCGCGTCCGCAAGGACGGCGGCATATCGGGACCGCTGTAAGGAGAGCTCATGGCAGAGATACCTGAGAGTTTGTTGAGGAGATCGGCGGAGGCCAAGGCCAAGGCACTTGGTGTCCCCGTTGAAGACGTCCTCGCCGAGATGAAGGGTGAAGGGCCTCCAGTGAAGGTCCCACAGCCGGAAGCTGAAGAGAAGACCGAGACGGTTGAGGTTTCAGAGGCACCGGAGGAGCCGGCCACCGAGCCGGTCGAGGAGGTAGAGCCCCCGGAGGACAAAGACGCGCCCACGCCCGAAGTCGAGGCCGACACCGATCAGGACGTGATTCCCGAAGAGCCCAAAGAAGCGACATACGCCGACGATCCCGACCCCGACCCGGTCCCCCCGCCCGCCGAGCCTGCACCGGAACAGCAGCCCGTGGCTGCAGCCGAGTCCGAGGAGACACCGGCAGCCGTCGCAATCGCCGAGAAGGAAGACGAGGAGCCACCGGCTCCACCGTCCGGGAATGGGGCGGGCAATGGCAAGGTCGCCTCTGTGGTCAGCGCTCGACCGTCTGTGCCCCCGGCAGGCACGCCCGAAGGGGTGCGCTCGCAGCGCCTCCTCACCGTGGTCAAAGCCCGTGCCATCCAGAACGTCAAGGCCGAGCCGACCGACAAGGTCAACACATGGCCGCACCTCATGCTGATGGAGTTCGGCGCCTTGCTCTTGATCACCGGGATCCTGGTGATCATGTCGATCGTCATCCACTCGCCCCTCCTCGATCCGGCGAACTTCAACGCGACCCCGAACCCATCGAAGGCACCGTGGTACTTCCTCGGTCTCCAGGAGTTGCTCTCCTATTTCGACCCGCAGATCGCCGGCGTCATGGTTCCCACCGTGACAGGGATGGCGCTGTTCATCCTGGTGCCATATCTCGACAAGAACCCGTCGACGACACCGTCGGACCGGAAGTTCGCCATAGCGCTCTACTCGATGTTCCTCGCAGGGGCGGCGACCCTGACCATCATCGGAGTGTTGTTCCGAGGGCTCGGCTTCAACTGGGCGTATCCATGGCAGGACGGCATTTTCTTCGATGACTTGAAAGACTGGGTCCATTTCGAATGAGCGCCGAGAACCTGATCCTCATTGGTGTCGCCATAGTCGCCATCCTTGGCGCGATCGGTGCGTTCGCCATCGCGTTCAAGCGATCCCAGCCTGGGAACGATCCACTG
>QQVI01000043.1 GCA_003388545.1 Actinomycetota bacterium | reverse complement strand
CGCGGGTCACGAAAGGAACCCCGTAATGGTTATTGCCGTCTGCTCGGGATACTCCCAGAAGAAGAGATGACCGCCACCCTCGACAGTCTCGAGAGTCGCTTCCGGAATGGAATCAGCCAGCACTTGTGAGTTCGCCGGGTCTACAACCCGATCTTCCGTACCCGTCATCACAAGGGTTGGATTACTGATCAAATGGACCCCGTCTTTGCCGTCATAAGTGGTCCCGGCATGTGCCTGGGCCGCCCAGCCCCCCGGGTCCTGGGGGTTGGAGAGGCGATGCTCCAGGATCTGCTCGACGGTCTCGGTGTCGGGGTTGGTGCCGAGTGCATTCTCGACGAACTTCTTCAGCGCGACCGCCGGCTCGAGCGACGACGCCTCCTCGAGAAGGGCGATGGTTTCCTGGGGCATGGGATGGCCGAGCGACGCTCCTGGTGTGGTGGAGAGGAGGACGAGGCGGTCGACGCGCGCCGGCGTCTCGATCGCAAGCTCCTGGGCGATCATCCCGCCGAGTGACGTCCCTACGACATGAGCGCGCGTGACGTTCGCCGCATCGAGCACGGCCAGGGCATCGCCTGCCATGTCTCCGGCGGTGTAGGGCCCATCTGGCACGTCCGACTCGCCGATGCCTCGGTTGTCGAAGCTGATCACAAGAAAGTGCTCGGCGAGGAGAGGGACAAGAGGCTCCCAGCCCCAGCGGGCGTAGCCGAGACCATGAATCAGAAGCAGCGGAGAGCCCGACCCCACCTGCTCCCAGGCAAGCTCAACATCACCGTTTCGCGCCTTCATGCGCTCCTCACAGGTCTCGCCCGGGAGAGAATCGAGCTGATGCCACCAGGTGCGAAGAGCATCAGGAGCACGAAGAGGACTCCAAGAAAAAAGAGCGGCTCGGACAGGGGCCCGGAGAGCCAGTTCGGGAGCCCTTCGATGGCCTCCGAAGTGGCCACGGCGGAGAGACGCAGCGTCAGGATCCCGTAGATGAATCCCCCGATCGCAGCACCCCATAGCTTTCCGGCTCCACCGAGCACCACCATCACGAGGATGCTCAGCGTGAACTCAGCCGTCGTGGTCCCCACGTTGGCCCCACGGACCACCAGCAGATAAACCGCACCCCCGAGACCGGCCAGCCCCGACGAGATGAGGAAAGAAGCCAGCTTGAATTGGAAGGGATGTAGGCCGAGCATCTCGACACGCGCTTCGTTCTCGCGTATCGCCTCGAATACCCGGCCGGCCCGCGAAGACACGACTCTCGAGGCGACCACCAGCACGATCAATGCGAACAGGAGGGCGAGCCAGTAGATGTACTTCAGGTTCAGCACGCCCCGGAAGATGTCGGGGACTTGATCGGAGGCAAGGGTGAGACCCTCTTCGCCTCCCAGAAAGCGAAGCGGGTCGGTCAAGACGAGGAGGGAGAACGCTTCGGCGAAGGCAAGGGTGACCATTGCGAAAGCGACACCCGTCGTGCGAAGGGCGACGGAACCCAGGATGCCCGACACGACCACCACTCCCACCACTGCCACCGGCACCGCGAGCGGGTAGTTCAATCCGATCGGGTCCATCAACAGGTTCGTCCCGTACACCCCAAGGGCGAAGGGAAGGGCATGCCCAAAGCTGAGAAGGCCGGTGTATCCAAAGATCACGTCGTAGGACATGGCAAGGCCGGCGAAGACCAAGCCGACAGCAAGCACCTGGAGCGTTCCGGGACTCTGGATGGGCCCGGTGAACAAACCAGGGACACCTATCGGTATGAAAGGCGCAACTGCCAGCAGAGCTATGACGATCGCCCAAATGACCCGTCGTCTCACGGCTGCACCCTTCCGAGGAGGCCCTGGGGCCGGATGAGGAGGACCGCAGCGAGGAGAATCACCACGGAGATCGACCCCATACCGGACGCCCCGTAGTTGTTCACGTAGACCTGCGTGAGCGCGACGAGGACCGATGCGAGAGCAGTTCCCGGGATGGATCCGAGACCGCCGATTACGACAACGATGAAGGCAAAGATCAGCTGCGTCGTTCCGAGCGCCGGGCTGATGCCGTTGAAGAAGACGGCTCCCAGGGCCCCGCCAATACCCGCGAGGAGCCCGCCCAACGCGAACACGATCGTGAAGCTTCTCGCCACATCGATACCGAGCGCCCTGACCATCGATGGGTTCTCGACCCCGGCGCGAATGATGAGACCGTGCTTGGTACGGGTGAGGAAGGTCATCAGAGCGATGAAAAGCACGATGGCCACCGCCAGGATCAGGAGACGATTGTTGGGGATGTTGGCTCCAGCGATCTCGGTGGTGTCGACGAACCATCGGGGCTGCTCGAGCAGCCTCGGGTCGTAAGTGAACCATCCCCCCATGAGAGCGACCGCAGCCGTGCCCAGGCCGATGGTCAGCAGGATCTGCTCGGTGTGGCGTCCGTACAGCTTGCGGATGAGGCCCCTCTCAACGAGGGCACCGGCTGCCGCTCCAACCAACGACGCAGCGATGACAGCAATCACGAATCGAAGGCCGGGAGACACGCCGTCGAACGAGTCCATCACGAACCACGCCGCGTACCCACCTGCGGCGAAGAAAGCCCCGTGGGCCAGGTTGAGCACACTCATCAGGCCGAATATCAGGGACAGACCCGAGGCGAGCAGGAAGTAGAGCCCGGCCAGACCCAATCCGCTGATCGTGAAGAGGACGAAGCTGCTCATCGAACCTCAACGCCCAGGTGTTTCCCGGCCAGGTCTGGATCGTTGGCGAGAGTCTCCATGTCGCCGGCGAAGACGACCATTCCTTGATCGAGGACCACGGCCTTCTGGGCGAGTTGGGCCGCCACCCAGAGGTTCTGCTCGACAAGGACGACTGTGGCGTCTGCCGTGGCCTTCACCAAGGCTTCAACGACGTCCTCGACCACTCTCGGAGCGAGACCCTTCGTCGGCTCGTCGATCAACAGCAACGATGCCGGATTGAGCAGGGCCCGACCAATGGACAGCATCTGCTGCTGACCCCCAGACAACGTGCCCGCGTCCTGCCCGGTCCGGCCCCTGAGATCGGGGAACAAATCGAACACCAGGTCGTATCGCGGCTTCACTCCGCTTCGCTCGGCGAGTCTGAGGTTCTCGCCAACGGTGAGTGTGCTGAAGACCTCCCTGTCCTCGGGCACATAGCCGACTCCGGTTTGGGCAATCCGATGCGTCGGCATCCCGACGAACTCTTTGCCGCCAACGAGAATCGAGCCTGTGGCCGGTAGCAACCCCATGATCGCAAGAAGGGTTGTGGTCTTGCCTACGCCATTGCGGCCAAGGAGGGCGGTCACCCCCTTCTCAGGCACCTCAAAGCTCACATCGTGAATCACGTGTGCCTCGCCACGATGAACCTCGAGGCTGGAGATCGATACGGCCGTCAATGCACGCCTCCCAAGTACGCCTCTCGCACTCGCTGATCGCCCATCACATCGTCGGGGCTGCCCACTGTGAGAAGACGGCCCTCATGCATGACGGCGATTCGCTGAGAGACATCGACAACGAATTCCATCCGGTGCTCGACCATGACGATTGCCTTGCCGGTCTCATGGACCGATTGGATCAGGTCGACCAGCGGTCGGGTCTCCTCCACGGACACGCCGGCGGTGGGCTCATCGAGCAATAGCACTGCCGGATCGGCTGAGAGCACCACTGCGAGCTCCAGCTTTCGCTTGTCCCCATGTGAGAGCTCTCCGACGAGGTCGGCCTTCCTGTCGATCAGCCCAACCTTCTCCAGGGCATCGCTGGTACGAAGCTGAGCGTCGTCGTGGGGCCCAGGGACCGTGAGCAGTTTCAGGCTGCCACCGAGATCGGCTTGAGCGGCCAGGCGGACGTTCTCCTCGACGGTCAGGCCCGGGAACAGGCTCGACGTCTGGAACGTCCTTCCCAACCCGAGCCGGGTCCGATCGGCGGGCCGTAATCCCGTGACATCCTCGCCCAACAGCTCGACAGTCCCGGACCGGGGCTTGTGCACGCCGGAGATGACGTTGATCAGGCTTGTCTTGCCTGCCCCGTTCGGACCGATGATCGAGATGAACTCCCCTGCTCGCACCTCGAGATCGATCCCCTCGAGTATGACCAGGCCTCCGACTCCCCAACTGAGGCCGGTGACATCGAGAACGATGTCGCCGGCCCCGTCGGTTTCGGAGGAAGCTGCAGCCATTCGGTTGGAGAGTATCTACTCGATCGGATCAGGACTCCGGCGGTGCCGTCGCATCGGGCTCGAGAGTGCCAAGCAAGACAGCCTCGAGAGTCCCGTCGTTGTCGACCAGGTTCGCCGTGAACATTGGCTGGATCATCGCGTGATCCGAAGCACGTACGGTCTGCGTTCCCTTCGGGGCATCGAAGGTCCAACCCTCCAGGGCGGAGATCATGCCTGCCACGTCGTCGGGACCCGCTTCGGTCAGAGCCTGCACGATCATCTGGGCGGCAACGAAGCCATCCGGTGTGAACAGGTCGGCGACTTCCACGTTCTCGACCATGTAGTCATTGACGGGGTTGTCCGGCGCGCCGGCGAAGTAGTGGCTGAGGAAGCTGATGCCTGTTGCAGCATCGCCGTAGAACGGCCACGTGACGATGTCCGCCAAGCCAGTCGCGACGGGTGCCGTGTCGAAGACATTCTGCTGGTTCAACGCCTGCCACATCGCCCCTGACGTCTCACCGGCCCACGCCACGAAGACGAGATCCGGATCGGCCTGATTGATCTGATCGGCGAAGCCTGTGAACTCGGTCTCCGTTCCGGGCACGAGCAGCGACTCCACGGTGAATCCCTGTGGGCCGAGCACGGCCTCGACAGCTCCCACGTTCGCCGCACCGAACTCGGTGTCCTGGGCGAAAACGAGAACGGTTCCGCCGTCTGTCTCGACGAGAGATGCCGCAGTTGCAACGTCCTGATAGCTCTGGCGCCCTGAACGGAAGGTGTTCTGGTTCACGCCCGTGATGGCGTCGGAAGCAGCCGGGCCGGATATGTAGAGGATGTTGTTCTCCTCTGCGAACCCCGCCATCTGCACGGCAACACCAGACACCACGGTACCGGCGATGATCGAGACGCCCTGACCGACGAGGTCGGTCGCAACGCTGATCGCAGCCTCGGGGTCGCCGCCGTCGTCATTGATCAAGAACTCGATAGGACGTCCGTTCACCTCACCGGTTCCGTCTGTCGCGTAGGCAAGGCCGGCCTCGAGCCCGTCGAGGTACTGGTTGCCATAGCTCTGAAGCGCTCCGGACGTGCTGGTGATGATCCCAACCTGGATCGGGTCTCCCATAGCCTCGGAGGTCGTTGTCTCTTCGGCTTGGGTCGTCGTCGTCTCTCCGCCGGGATCTTCCCCCGTTGTGGTGGTTTCACCACTTTCTCCGCCACAGGCAGCGATCACGAGAGCGATCACGGCCAGGATGGCGAGTCTGCCACGAAACATTGATTCCTCCTCTAGTTTCATCTGAATCCCTCAAACATGAGAGGTGATTCAGGTCTTAGATACCAGCATCAGTCGCTAGCTGTCAAGTGTCTGTGCCGCGAGGAATGCGCGATCTTGCGCGGGTTGGGCCTGTTGCTACTTGCGCCGCAAGCCGATCAGCAGCCCGACGAGAAAGGTGCCCACTGCCGTGAGCGAGACCGTCACCCGGCGTTCGTCGGCATCGCGCTGCAGGTGGCGACCCTGGTCGTCGGTGAAGACATAGCTGTCTTCCCTGTCCCACACGAGCTCCCGGTAGCTCTGGGTCACCTGGGCGCCGAATAGAAAGACCGTGGACAACAGAAACGCCACGAAGAGCAAGACGACCAGGGTCCCGGTGAAGCCAAGCGCCGACGGCTCGTCGAATAGGCGGAAGTAGACGCCGAGAAGGTATCCAGCTGCAGAGAAGGCGACCGAGGTGAAGACCGCCCCGATCCACACCGGCCTCCAGGGGAGCGAGTTGCGAGTCAGCGACTGGAAGATGAGAGCAAAGACGACGATGACAAACGCAAAGGTCACGAAGAAGCTGAGGATGCCCACCACCCATTCGGGCATGTTCAAGAAGTCCGACAGAGCGGCACCAGCTGCCTGAGCAGCCGTGTTTGCCGCAAACAGGGCGATAAGGCCAAGGCCGAACCCGAGTGTCCACAGAACGCCCAATCCCCGCTGGATCACTGTCTGCATGATCCCGCCCTCCTCGGGGCGCGGAAAGTGAAATATCTGGTTCAGGTCACGCTGCACCTCGATGAATAGGGCCGACGCGGTCCATATGAGCACCAGCACACCCACCACAGCTGCGGTGTCAGCGCTCTCGAGAGCGGTCATGAGAATGTCTTCGGCAAGGGAGGCCATCTCATCGCCCGCCACTTCCTGAACATTGGTGATGAGTGCTTCCTGGGCGGCTGCATCACCCCCGAGAACGAACCCGGCGATCGAGACGGCGATGACCAAGAGTGGTGCGATCGCGAAGACAGTCCGATAGGCAATCGCGGCAGCCATACGGCTGCCGAAGTGCCGGCCGTGCTGCTTCGCAGCATCCTTCAGCACCTCGAACGCAACCTTGGCTCTCGATTTCTTCCGATCGCTCATTCCGCCCACCAGGCTACCGGGCATACACTGCGAGCCGTGACCCACCCCTTCCCGCCACCCGTCAAAACGATGGAAGCGCGCACATCGGAGCGCTGGCCGAAAGGCGAGTACCTGTATGAGCCGAAGTGGGACGGTTTCCGCTCCTTGTCGTGGTCCGAGCCAGAAATACGCCTCGACTCACGCAACGAGAAACCACTGCTGCGGTACTTCCCCGAGCTGGTCGCCGCCCTGCGCCAACTGCCACCGGGGACGGTCGTCGACGGTGAGATCATCGTCGAGATCGACGGGGCCACCGACTTCGACTCCCTCCAGCAGCGAATTCACCCGGCCGAATCGAGGATCAACCTTCTATCGGAAGAGACACCCGCCGAGCTGGTCGCATTCGACATCCTCGCACTCCGTGGCGATGACCTCAGGCAAGCTCCTTTTGCAGAGCGCAGAGCACACCTGGAGGCGTTGGCCGAGGATCTGGAAAAGCCGTGGCATCTCACCCCACAGACCGACGACGTCGAGATCGCGAAAAAGTGGTTTGACGAGTTCGAGTCGGCCGGGTGCGACGGCATCATCGCCAAGGACCCCGATCTCGCCTACCAGCATGGAAAACGAGCGATGACGAAGATCAAGCATCGTCGGACTGTCGATGTTGTCGTGGGTGGATTCCGTGAGCACAAGGACGGCGGGAAGATCGGATCGCTGCTGCTCGGCCTGTACAACACCGACGGAGACCTTCACTTCATAGGCCATTGCTCGGGGTTCCCCGACGTCGACCGCGTCGAGATCTTCGAGCGATTTCAGGAGCTCATCGCCGATGACTCATTCGGCGAAGATGCCCGGGTCCCCGGCGGGCAGAGCAGGTGGTCTGGCGGCAAGGATCTCTCATGGACTCCTGTCCGACCAGGAGTGGTCATCGAAGTCAGCTACGACCAACTCGAAGGTGAGAGGTTTCGGCATGCCACCAGGTTCCATCGTTGGAGACCCGACAAGGATCCCCTCGACTGCACGACCGAACAGCTGGAGCTACCCGAGGGACCCGCTTTTCGGGACGTGGTCAGCCGATGACGCCCGGGCTCGGGGATGGCTCAGGGTCTTCCCCCATTGGGTTAGAGATCCCAGGCGGCGAGAATCCGGTTCGTGATCGAGAACTACGGCAACGGCTCGTAAATGGCTGAGAACGTCGTACAGGTGTCCAACCTCACCCACGACTACGGCACCGTTGTCGCGCTCAAAGACCTGGATCTGGCGATACCGCCCGGTATCACGGGCCTCGTCGGGGCAAATGGGGCGGGCAAGACCACGATGCTGCGGATCCTGCTGGGCCTGCTCCACCCGACCAGTGGCAACGCCACCGTCCTCGGGCACGACAGCGAAAACGAGCCCCTCGCCGTCAGGAGCCGGGTCGGTTACATGCCGGAGGGTGAGTGCATCCCCGAAGACCTCACGGCCGCCGAGTTCGTCGCCTACACCGCACAACTCGCCGGGCTCCCCAAGAGCGAGTCGGTTCGTCGGGCCTCCGAGACCCTGTTTCTGGTAGGTCTTGCCGAGGAGCGGTTCCGCTTCCTCGGGGACTTCTCCACAGGGATGAGACAGCGCGTCAAGCTCGCCCAAGCCCTCGTCCATGACCCGGACTTGATACTCCTCGACGAGCCTGCCTCGGGACTCGATCCGAAAGGCCGCGACCAGATGCTCGCTCTGATTCGAAGGCTCGGCGAGCTAGGCCTCAACATCATCATGTCCTCCCATGTGCTGACCGACATCGAACAAACCTGCTCCTGGGTCGTGATGCTCGACGGTGGCCACCTCCTTCGCTCCGGACCGATGGGACACTTCGACCGCAAGAGCACCGTGCTCGTCGAGGTGGTAGACGACGCCGAAGCCGTGGCGGCGCGTCTCGGGACGATGGGCATCGAGTCACATGTAGACCGGCGACGACTCGTCGTGGGCCCAGGGGATCTCAACCTCGAACGGCAGATCGTCGAAGCCGTCGCCAGGGAAGGCGCGGGCCTGGTCAGGATGATCCGGTCCTCGGCCTCGCTCGAGGACCTTTTCATCGAAGGAAGCCATGTCGACTGAGCGTGTCATCTTCGATCGCGGATATCGCAAATACGAGGGCCCGAGGCTGGGAAGCTCCGGCGCCCGCTCGGCTGTCTATCGCGATGGGGTGCGACGGGTTCTCGGCCTTGGCCGCAAGGCACGTCGCAAGGTGTTCCCCTGGGCTCTCATCTCGATCGCCCTGATCGCCGCAGCGATCGTGATCGGGACGCACTGGGTGATCGGCAATATTCAGGAGAGCCTGCGAGAAGGGGTTCCAACCTACGGCGGCCTGTTCGACTTCTACTCGGGCATCTCCCTTCTGTTCATCGCCTTCTCGGGACCTCTGTTGCTCATCCCCGACCGCACCGAGGGCGTTCTCTCTGTCTATTTCTCCAGACCGCTCACAGTCGACGGGTACCTGTGGGCCAAGCTGCGAGCTTTCGCCACGGTCGTCGGAGCCATCTATCTGGTGCCCCAAATCGTCCTCCACATCGGGTTGGCGTTGATCTCGGCCGATGGGTTCCTCCCATACATGGGTGACAATCTCGACATCCTGTGGAAGGTCCCGGTAGTCACCCTCGGCTACGTGGCTCTTCACGCCGCCGTGATCTTCCTGCTCTCAGCGTGGATCAACCGCACCGGGATTGCCGCCGCATCGTTCCTGGGCCTGCTCATCGCCGGAGGGGCGATTGCCGGCCAGATCTCTCAGGCATCCTTCAGCGGGGCTCGTTGGGTCTCACTGCTCGCCTTCGACCATCACCCTCGAATCATTCGGGACGAGCTACTTGGCGACACAGTGGACTATCCGGCCGAGATAGCTGGATTCGGGATGTGGACCTCCGTCGCGGTGATCGCCGTGATCGTGATCGTCGCCCTCATTGCGGTGAGACAGCGCTACAGGAATCTCGCATGAAGCCAACAGTCGAAGTGCAGAACATGTCGAAGTGGTTCGGCAACAAGGTGGCCGTTTCAGAGCTCTCGCTCGAGTTCTATCCCGGCGTGACCGGCCTGCTCGGGCCGAACGGTGCCGGCAAGACAACGATGATGCGTGTCGTCGCCGGGCTGCAGACACCGTCGCAGGGCTCGGTGTCCATCCTGGGCAAGGACCCAAGAAGCCACCCAGACATATACGCGAAGGTCACGCTGGTGCCGGAGGACGAGGCGG
>QQVI01000067.1 GCA_003388545.1 Actinomycetota bacterium | reverse complement strand
CTCCGAGGTGGTGGCTGCGGTGCTCCAGGAGCGGGGCCGGGCCACCATCACGGGCGAGAACTCCTTCGGCAAGAACACAGTCCAGCAGCAGTTCTCGCTGTCGAACGGTGGAGCCTTCAAAGTGACCATCGCGCGCTGGGTCACCCCGGGAGGGCTCGATTTCGGTGCCACCGGCGTCACACCAGACGTCGAAGCCGAATACGTCGCCGAGCTGGAACAAGAGCAGGTGGCCGAACTGGCCGCCGCGGTCAACTAGCCATCACCTGACAGCGAGGGCACCAGTAAGTGACCCTCTCTGCCCCACCGCTCGACTCGATTCGCGCCGAACAGCGACGGCACGCCCGACCGGCGCGTCCATAGACCCAGGTCTCGCGTCCCCGCCCCCGCTCTCCGGTGGTGGTCCGTCGCCCCGGTCCGACATTGGCTCTGAGCAGCCGAACGGCATTTTCGTAGACACCAGCGAGAGCCGCGTCGTCAATCCGATCCAGTGAGGTCTCGGGATGGAGGCGGGCGAGGAATGCCAACTCGCTCTTGTAGACGTTGCCGACTCCTGCCGCGACCGTCTGATCGAGCAGGATTTCTGCGAGCGACCCGCCACGTTGCCGGGCTCGCTTCAATATCTCACCGGTGTCGACAGATTCGGACAGAAGGTCAGGCCCAAGTCGAGAGAGCCGGGCGTCGATCGCAGGTGTCCGGTCGACATCAACGGTTGGAGCCCCGAGGCAGGCAGCGTGGTGTGAGTCGGTTGTCAGGGCGACGCCCGCTGAGCCCGGGATCTTTCGATCCGCCGGGACCACCCGCCATCTGCCGGTCATCCCGAGATGGACATGGAGCGAATAGCCGCTGTCGAGGTCGATGACGAGGTTCTTCCCGACCGTCCGAATCGACTCGACCTTGTGTCCCCGGAGGCGCCCCACGTTGGAGCGCACCGACCCCTTGGTCCCATAGACGTCGGCAATCTCCTTGCCAACGAGCACCGGGCGAAGCTTCAGTGCGTCGTTGGCGACACTGTCGCCTTCAGGCACCCAGGATCGGTTCCGGGCCCGCGATCAGGTCGTAGCTCCCTCGCGCGGAGCTATCGGCGCGAGACGAGTCCGCCCGTAGGCGATATACCCAAGGAGGAGAATCATCAAGACGTTGGTGCCGATCTGTTGGAATTCTTCGCGCCCGATGTGGAAGACGACGGCTCCGATCATCACGACGATCAAGCCCAAAGCCGCCAACGGCGTCAAAACAGGGAGGACTCGGGTCAGGCTGGGCAGGATGAGCCCCAGGCCGCCGAGAATCTCGGCCGTGCCCGACACGAGGTGCAATGTGTCGTCGAGGTCATACATCCACGAAAGCACGTCCGGCAAGCCTTCCGGGACTATGAAGTGCATCACACCTATCCCGATGAAGTAGAGGCCCAGAAAGATCTGCAGTACCCACAGAACGACATTGTGTCTCACGAACAACCCTTCGAGTGCTTCGCTCCGAAGCTACCAGAGCAACGTCGACTCGGTCCGAACCGGTTCGGCTGACGAACTGGGTGCTCGAGAATCGAGCCTCTGTCTGTCATTTGCTTTCGTACCGTTCCAGCCAGCCGGCTAGGCCACGCTTGCTCTTAGCCTTGACAGTGATGGCATTCAGCAAGGACAGCAGGACGCGGACCGGACGACGCGCTAGATGGGCCGTTGGCGGTGGAATAGCACTGGCCCTCCTAATTCTCCTGGTCTACCTGATCATCAACGGCAACGGATTGCTCGTCGGCCTGGTTCTCACGCTCCTCGTGGCGTGGGGAACAGGATTGATCCTCGAGCGTGTGGATCAGTCGAGACGGGCGCCTGAGGACCGGGACCGAGGGCCCGGCGAACCTCCCGACGGCTACTGGGGCTACAGGGGAAGACCGGGCAGCTGAGCGAACACGTTCGCCCGGGTCATCCACGTCGGAAACCAGGCAGCTGCGCAGGTTTCGCCCGCGATCGGGTCATCACCGCACTCGTTCCCCGATAATGGGTGGATGCCAGAACTCGATCCCGATGTTGGGTTGGGCGTTGCGCCAGCGGGATCTCAAAACCTGGGCTCGGACCGGGCTGGTTACCATCGCCGTGAATGGCGAAGGCACGGGTCATCACGCCCCAAGAGGTCGATTTCCCCCGTTGGTACCAGGACGTCCTCACCAAGGCCGAGCTCGCTGAGAACGGTCCCGTTCGCGGAACGATGGTCATCAGGCCCTATGGCTACGGGATCTGGGAGCGAATGCAGGCGGAGGTTGACCTCCGCATCAAGGCAGCCGGCGCCGGCAACGCCTACTTCCCGCTTCTGATCCCTGAGGAGTTGCTCAGGAAGGAGGCCGAGCACGTCGAAGGCTTCACGCCCGAGCTGGCGGTCGTCACCCACGCCGGCGGTCGAGACCTCGAAGAGCCCGTCGTCGTCCGCCCGACCAGCGAGACGATCATCAACAGCTACTTCTCCAGGTGGATTCAGAGCTACCGGGACCTTCCGTTGTTGGTGAACCAGTGGGCGAATGTGGTGCGCTGGGAGCTGAGGCCACGGATCTTCCTACGGACTACCGAGTTCTTGTGGCAAGAGGGCCATACCGCCCATGCAACGGAGGATGAGGCACGTGCCTACGCGCTCCAGATCCTGCACGAGGTGTACCGGCAGTTCATGGTGGACGTGCTGGCCATACCGGTGATCGCGGGTATCAAGACCCCTCGTGAACGCTTCGCCGGGGCCGTCAACACAGCGTCCTGTGAAGCCATGATGCGCGACTCCAAGGCCCTTCAGATGGGGACCAGCCACGAGCTGGGCCAGAACTTCGCCAGGGCATTCAACATCACGTACCTCGATGACACCGGCGCCGAGCAATACGCCTGGCAGACGAGCTGGGGGGCGTCAACCCGGATGGTCGGTGGCCTGATCATGTGTCACGGCGACGACGCCGGGCTCCGGCTGCCTCCCAGCATCGCACCTACCCAGGTGGTCGTGATGCTGGTGCGCGATCAGGATGGCGCAGGCGAGGTCGCCAGAAAACTCGTGAACCAGCTCGAATCTGCGGGCCACCGCGTCCGCCTCGACGACCGCGTCGAACAGTCCTTCGGGCGCCGGGCTGTCGACTCGGAGCTGAAGGGGGTCCCACTTCGCATCGAGGTTGGGCCCCGTGATCTGGCCGAGGGTCGGGTCACGATCGTCAGGCGTGACACCCTGACCAAGCTGCCGACGCCAGTGGGCGAGGCAGGGACGGTGGCGACGACCACTCTCGACAAGATGCACTCATCGCTGCTCGCCGAAGCGACCGAGTTCCGCGATGCCCGGATCCATGACGTATCGACCCTCGGTGAGGTGGGTGAAGCAACTGCCGCCGGCTGGGCTCGCCTTCCCTATGACATCGTCGGAGAGGATGGCGAGACGAGCCTGGCCGAATCAGCGATCACGATCCGGTGCCTGACGCGGCCCGATGGCACATGCCCCGAGACGGTCGACGAAGAGGGACTGATCGCCTACGCGGCACGCGCCTACTGACCTTCCATCGGGCTCTTCTTGACGTTGCGTATGAGCATGGCTGGTTCAGTAGCCACAACTCAGAGCGACGGTCTGCGTTAGCGTTCCAGCCCCGGATAGGCGAGGCCGGTGTTGGCGTGGCAGTCGTAACCCCATGGGTTCTTCGCGAGGTATTGCTGGTGGTAGTCCTCGGCGAAGTAGTAATCCCCCAGCGGCGCGATCTCGGTTGTGATCGGACCAAAGCCCTCGGCCGACACGACCTCTTGATAGACGTCGCGGGACCGCTTCGCCTGATCGAGCTGCTCATCGCTCGTGGTGTAGATCGCGGAGCGGTACTGAGTACCTATGTCGTTTCCCTGCTGCATGCCCTGCGTCGGGTCGTGTGTCTCCCAGAAGGTCTTCAGCAGACGGTCATATGAGATCTCCGACGGACGGTAGACCACCATGACCACCTCGGTGTGGCCGGTGCGCCCGGTGCACACTTCCTCATAGCTGGGGTTCGGCGTGTAGCCGCCCGCATAGCCAACCGACGTGGTGTAGACGCCGTCTAGCTGCCAGAAGCGACGCTCCGCTCCCCAGAAGCAACCCATTCCGAACACCGCGACCTCTGTGTCCTCGGGATAGGGCCCCTCGAGTGGGTTTCCGTTGACGAAATGCTGGTCCGGTATCTCCACGGCCTGGTCGCGACCTTCGAGAGCCTGGTCCTTGTCGGGCATCTTCTGCTTGCCGAACATGTGTAAACCTCCTGTAGCCAATTCAACACGAATCGGCCTCAAGTGTTCCTAAATATCAACCCATCCCCGAGATATCTGTCGGCTTCACTTTCATGACAACCCGCTCATCGCCCTCCCGGTGCCATGGGTAGCGATCGCGCCCGATGTACTTCTTTGCCATTCTCGAAATGAAGTCGATGTCCGGATCCTCCTCGATGTCGACGAGCTCTCCCCTGACTTCGATGTAGCGGTAAGGATCCTCTGGGTCCATGATCGAGAACGACACCCTCCTGTCGCGCTGCAGGTTTCGATACTTCTGCCGGCTCTTGGTCAGGCTGAAATTGATGTGGCTCCCATCCCATTCGAACCAGACCGGGCTCGTGTGTGGTTGACCTCCGGGTCCGATGGTGGCGACGTGGGCGAAGGACTTGGTCTCCCAGGCGACCAGGTCCGCGTGTGATTCTGGAATCATGAGATCCTTTCATTGGCGCACCGTGTGCAACGGCCCAGGGCATTGCATCATTCCGAACGGAAACGCCCGCGATACGTCGGCGATACCCCGGTTTCCAGTTCTCCTGCGACGGCCATCCAACTAGCCTCAGCTCATATCTATGAGGCCTTTGCGCGCTCTTCTCATCGTGCTGGCCATGCTCCTGGCCATCCCCGTTGCCATCTTCGACGGATCGTCTGCCCGCGCCCAGAGCGTCGAGGACGCCGAAGACGAGGCGGCGGACGCCCTCGAGCGAGCCGAAGTGGCTTCAGGCCTGGTCGAGACGGCGATCGCCAACCGCGCCGAGGTCGAGTTGGAGCTCCTCGCGAGCATCGAGCGGCTCAACACACTCGCTGCGGAGCTGTCTTCGCTTTCCGTCGGGCTCGATCGAATCTCGGAGCAGCTCGGGTTCGCCGACCTGGAGCTGGCCGGGATTCAGACGGACATCGAGCTGCGGGCGGTGGATGCGTATATGAGTGCTCTTTCGGCCGCTTCCATGACGGTCGTGAACTCCAAGAGCGTCGAAGAGGCCATGGTTACAGGCCGCGCCGTGGAGGACATCATCGGCTCCGAGCACGAAGCCATCGACCAGCTCATCGTCAAGAAGCGAGATCTGGTGAAGCTCAAGGAGACCTACGCGTCACAGCTCGACGCTGTGGCAGCCAAACAAGCCGAGTTCGACGCCGAGGTGGAGCACCTGACCGAGTTGTTCAACGAAGCGGACGCCGTGGTCGCCGAGGCGATCAGAAACGCCAACGCTGCCGACGCCGAGTATCGGGCAGCCCTCGACGAGGTCGCCGAGGCGAAGGCCAAGGCGGCTGCCGAAGAGAAGGAGTCCACGACCACGACGACCAACCCGCCGGGAAGTGGCGCCACTACGACGACATTGCCGAACACAACCACGACAACAGGTGGCGGAGGTGGCGACCCCTGGATCGGGCCGCCCGAGGTGGAACAGTGGAGAGGTCTCGTCTCCCAGTACTTCCCATCGCATCGCGTAGACGAGGCGCTCCAGATCATCAGCTGTGAGTCCAATGGCGACCCCGATGCCTACAACCCGTATTCCGGGGCCTCGGGGCTATTCCAGTTCATCCCCTCGACATGGGCCTCCACAGCCCCGGCGGCGGGATTCCCCGGCGCAAGCCCATTCGAGCCAGAGCCGAACGTGGGATCGGCTGCCTGGCTGGCGGCTCACTACGAGTCGCTGGGCCTCTATTACTGGCAGGCCTGGAACTGCAAATGGGTTCTCGACTGATCAACCCGGCCTGATCGAGCGGAATCAACAGCTTGCGTTAGTCCGGACTGCCCAGCCGCGCTGATCTCCCCGTCCACCACAAGAGGGAGAAGAGAGGCACGAGGGCTAGAAGCAGTCCCACTCCAAGCAAGCGAATGATCCACACCTGTGCCGTCAGTCGGTCGGAGGCACTATCGATGACTTCCCGGGCGGTAGTGGCTGTCTCCTGATACTCGGCGATCAGGCCGCGTGAGTCCTCCACCTGACTGCTGAGCCCGCTGAGGGTCGCCCCTACCTCGCCTACCTCGTCGTTGAGGCGGTTCACCGATACGGTCAAGGAGAACAGGTCCGCTGCGAAACCCGACAAGGAGTCACCCAGGTCGCCGAGCTGCTCGTTCACGTCGATCAGGGCTTCGTCCAGCGGAACGGCCGGGTCGTAGTCGACCCCCACAAAGGAAAGAGCCCCCAGCACTCCGTCGACGATATTGGCCGTGTCGATGAGGCCATCCATGGCCGACTGGATCGAATCGATTTGACCGGGGATGTCCTCTTGCAGCAACCCGCCGGTGGCGAGCACGACAGTGCTGACCTCGGCCAGCGTCGCGTCGGTCTCCGAGAACACTCCGTCTACCCCCACCAGTGTCTCTGTGAAGACCATCAGTGACTCATCCACGACCTCGACGGTGCTGTCGATTGCCTCGAGAGCCCCCGAGAGCACGTCGAAGCTGTCCGTCGCCGTTCGCACCCACGGGCCGATCGCCAATGCTGCAAACACCACGGTCACGGCCGACAGAGCCATGCCGGCCAGGCCGCCGTACTCCCACAATCTGGCAAGGCGAGGTGGCGCGTCGCTCAACACGGAATCGAACCTATTGAACTGATGGCCGTCAATGATCGACTATGGACACGGCACGACGGTAACGGATGGTGTCGACATCGATGTGGGCCATTCGACAAGTGTTGACAACCGTGACGTAGATTCCGAGACGAAATGGATTCAGTGAGCAAACGGTACTTCACCCCAGCCCTCTTCAAGTTTCTCAAGGAGCTGGAGGCAAACAACGAGAAGTCCTGGTGGGAGGAGAACAAGAATCGATACGTCGAGCACGTCCAGGAGCCCGCACTGGAGTTCATCTCCGACTTCGGCCAGCGTCTCGAGAGAATCGCCCCGCACTTCACGGCCGACCCGCGCACCGTTGGCGGGTCACTGATGAGGCCGTACCGGGATGTTCGCTTCTCAAAGGACAAGACTCCCTACAAGACCAACGTCGGCATTCAGTTCAGGCACGAGTCGGGCAAGGATGTGCATGCCCCGGGCTTCTATCTCCACCTCGAACCAGGCTCGAACTTTGCGGGGGTCGGCCTGTGGAGCCCCGAGACCAAGGTTGCCCATGCCATTCGCCGCAAGATCAACGACGAGCCCGAGGCATGGAAGAAGGCGGCCCACTCGAAGTCGTTCGCCAAATCGTGGGAGCTGAGCCATCCAGAGGAGTCACTGAAACGAGTGCCAAAACAGTACGACGCCGACCATCCGTACGCCGATGACATCAGGCTGAAGTCGTTCATCGCCGGCCAGCAGCTGACCCAGAAGGTGGTCACATCGTCCGACTTCGCTGATATCTACGCGGCTGAGCTCGAGAAGACCACCGCGTTCAATGCCTTTCTCTGTGAGGCGATCGGTCTCCCCTACTGAGCTCCACAGGCCAGACGGCTAGATTTGGATTACTCGCTTGTGGATGGGTGAAGCCTGACGGAATATCACGGAGTCGTTGATCTTGGGGACCACTCGGTCGACGTTGTCCTGTATTTGAATCACTCCGGTCTCCGCATGATGTCGGAAGGCAAGGAAGTCGGAGATTGGGACGACACAGCCTTCTCACTCACCCCGGTTGGGAACGGTGCATTCAAACTGGAAGCCGAGAATGAAGAGCTCACTTTCCTACCAGACTCGCCCATAGACTTTGCAGCGGCTGTGGCCGGCTCGTCGGAGGCCGGAACCGGAACGACCGGGATGGCCCTCCCTGGCGACGGGCATGTGGTCAAGGAGGGACCGCCGCCGCAACCTCTGACCCTGCTTCTCTTCTATCTCTTGCTCGCCGGCACCCTGGCTATGGCGGTGTGGGCGGCTATCTCGCTGTTCTAGCGCTCAGAGTGGGGAGTCGAGCCATCCCTCCACGCGATCGAGGAGATACTCGGACACGTCGTGAGAGCGATCGAGGACATCGCAGAGTTGCTCCCGACCCAATGTGATGTCGACCAGATTCACTTTGCTCTTGCCCACCAGCTGCAGCTTTCTCTCCGGTGCGTCTGCGATGGCAGCGAAGGAATCGATCGCTGAGACCTCGATCACCAGGTCAACCCCTCCGAGCCCGGCGAGGTCCGTAGCCAGCACGAGCAAGTCCGGGGGCTTGACGAGTGGGGGAACGGCCCAGTTGAAGTAGAGGTCGAGAAGGTACTCACCATCGGGCTCCTCGAATTCGGGCCCCATTTCCTCCAGCTCGTCCATCAGGGAGATCAGAATCTTGGGGTCTACATCCAGGGCCAGGTGGAGGTCGATCGGGCCGCCACATCCCGCTTCGGGATGCAGGTCGACTTCCCAGGATTGCCGCAGCGAATAGGTCTCGACGAGATGTCTCTCGTCGTGGACGTGAAACCCGTGCTCGACGGCGTGCTCTTTGAGGTCGGCGACGAAGCCTGCGATGTCAATTGCCATGAACACAAGAGGATATTGGAAGCACCCGCCAACTTGCAGGGGGTTACCAACGGATACAGGCTGCAGCCCAGGTGTAGCCGGTGCCAGCACCGAGAAGGAGCGCATGTTGACCCGGCTGAATCCCACCCGAGCGCGCAACGCGATCCAGGCCGAAGAGGGAGTCGACGCCGCTCATGTGGCCGGTGTCGTCCAAGTAGACGGCGTTGTTGACATCGACGCCGAGCGCTGCGCAGATCTCCTCGTGCATCGATCTCTTCATGTGGATGCCGCACAGGAGGTCGATGTCTTCCAAGCCCAGGCCGGAGCGTTTCATGGCTCCTTCGGCAGCTGCCACGAAATTGTTCAGGCTCACCGGGTCGAGGCGCTCTTTCATCGAGAGCGGGTCGGCCACGTCGAGGAAGTGGCGCCTGCCCGAGATCGACTCCACCGACGCCGGCTCGACGGATCCCCCGGCCGGAACCTTCACGTCGAGAGAGAATGAGCCGTCGGTGATCATCTCTGCGCCGAGCACCTCGTGCTCGACGTCATCCGCTTGAAAGAGAGCCGCCACGGCACCGTCGCCGAAGTTGAACATGAATCGGGAGCGCTCGTTTTGGTAATCGAGAAGGTACGACTCGCGACACGCGGCTACCGCAAGGATGCTCTTCAACTCGGGCTCGGCGCGTATTAGATCTCTCACCACACGCACAGCGACGGGTGACCCACAAGACGTGTAGTCCAACTCGAGGGCGAAAGCTTGCGACGCACCAAGCCGGTGAGCGATGTGGGGCGCAGCCTGCCAAACCTGATAGTCCTTCCAAGTCGAGCCGAAGTAGACGACGGCATCGATTCCCGCAGGGTCGATCCCCGTCTCATCGATCAGGCGGCTGGCGGCGGCCACCGACATGTCGGACACATGCTCGTCGGGCGCCGCGATGTGCTTCCCTTTTACGCCGAACCGTTCGATCAGGATCTCTTCGGGGATCCCCGAGGCGTCTGCTATCTCTGCAGCCGTCATCCACCTATTCGGGAGATACCCCGCAGTGGCGCGCAGGCCCACGGCCCTCATTCGTCTGCGCCCAGGCCGCGTTGGATGAACTGCATCATCTCTTCGAGAACGTTGGGAGGCATCTCCCCCTCCTCATTCCAAAGGATCCACCTCATTCCGATCAGCTCACCAACACCCATCAGGGCATAGGCGAGGACCTCCGGATCGCCCCGGCCGATCTCGCCACTCTCCATCGCCTCGCTGAGAGCCTCCTTGTAGCCGGCGGCTATGCGTTCGTAGTGGCGGTGCAGCGCCTCGGGCGATGCGAACTCCG
>QQVI01000254.1 GCA_003388545.1 Actinomycetota bacterium | reverse complement strand
TCGTCGTCGTGGGACGCGGCGAGCAGGCCGCCATAACCAGCAAGAGTGCAAACAAGGCGATCAGCCTTGCCGGTAACTTCTTCAATCTCATGTTGCCCTTCTCTCCTCCGAGTGGTCTAGACCAATCGTCTAGACCTTTGCTACCCTAACCAGGGCCGGACTTGGCGTCAACGGGTCGGGCAACGAAGGGAAAGAAGGTTTCGCCTGCTAGTCCACACTGTCTCTGGACCGACCGAACCCGCTGCACTCGGAGCGACGCTCATACATGAGCACATTTCGTCCATTGCGCTACCCGGCTTCTATTCGGCGGGCGACCAGTCGGCAGAAAAAGAGATCGTCGAAAGTGCTCTCAGACCGCTCACGCAAGCAGGCATCGACTCCCTCGTGAGCCTGACCGGAAGACGAGGACAGACGACGGCGGACAGCCTGGCACTGGAGGATCTCGCCGACTCCTTGGGGCTGCATGTCGTAGCCGGCTTCTCGTTCTACAAGGACCCCTGGCTGAGCTCAGTCTTCGAGGACGAGGATGCTTTGACACGGGAGTTCGTCGAAGCGGCAACCGACGGGCGGGCCGGCACTCGATACGGAGTCTTCGGGGAAATCGGGACGAGTCTTGACGAGATCACTCCGACAGAGGAATCCAAACTTCGCAAGAGCACAACAAGAAACAGGGCTTGCCATATCCACCCATTGCACACTGGGAACGATGGCGCTGGAGCAAGCCGCCGCCCTCGACTTGGCCGGAGCCGATCTCGATCGGGTGATCATTGGCCATCTCGATCTCGAGCCGGACATCGATTATTTGGTACGAGTGATCGAATCGGGAGTCAACATCGCCTTCGACACTTTCGGCAAAGAGTGGTTTGACTACTCGCCACCAGACGCCGAGGGACCCGAGGGACAGCAGGTCAGGCACCGCTACAACAGGCCCGATCGCGATCGGATCGCAGCGCTCGTCGAGTTGTGTGAAATGGGATACGCCGGCCGGATCTTGCTTTCTTGCGATATGTCGGGTGAGGAAGCCTGGCTCAATCCCGAGACGCACGGGACCCACGGCTATTCGTACCTGCCCCTCGTCGTGATCCCACAACTGCGAGAGCAAGGCGTGCCTGAGGACTCGATCCGGCAAATGCTCGTCGACAACCCGGCTCGAGTCCTGGCGGTGCCATGAGCAAGCGAAGGCACCTCTGATGACCGTTGTAGTGCGACCGGCAACGCGCCGCGACCTCGAGGCGGTGACGACCATCCACATTGCTTCCTTCGTCAAGACGTATGCCAACTACCCCAAGACCGTTGCCGCCTCGCAAGGGGCCCTCGAATCGAGGATCATTTATTGGCAGAGCCGGCTCGAAGACTCCGAGCTGAGGGTGATCGTCGCGGAATCCGATGGGAAGGTTGCGGGATTCGCGCTAATCGGTCCCATCGGTGACGAAGAATCCGACCAAGAACTCGGTCATGTCTATTCGATACACGTGTCACCCGATCGCTACGGACTGGGCATCGGCCGTGAGTTGATGGTGAGTGCGGAGCGCCAGCTCGTGGAAATGGGGTTCGAGGAGGCCACGTTGTGGGTGGTGGTCGACAACACCGGCGCAAGGCGCTTTTACGAACGTATCGGCTGGTATCCGGATGGCCAGACGAAGCGTGAAGTATTGGGTGTGAGCGGCGAGGACGGGGATGACGCGCGAGTAGTTGGCTATCGAAAGAGGCTGGCGCGGGACGGAGGGGAAGAGTGAGCGACCAAGACCTGGACCGCAAGGACGACTCAGTGCCGAAGCACTACGAGGTGAGGCAGTGGCTTCGACAACACGTCGAGGGGCTCCCACCCGGAACACCGGTTCCATCTGAGCGCAGCCTCAGCGAACAGTTCAACTTTTCGCGAACGACGGTCCGCCAGGCCCTCCACGATCTGGCCGTCGAAGGTCGGATTGTCCGAATGCAGGGTCGAGGAACCTTCGTTGCGAACCCGAAGGTGACCCAGGGGCTCCAGCTCACTTCCTATACCGAAGACATGCTCGCCCAAGGGATGCGACCAGGCACTCGCTTGATCGACGCAACAGTCACTGAGGCCGAGCCCGACGTCGCCGCCCAACTCGCTTTGGAAGCGGGATCACCAGTTGCCCGGATCGAACGAGTGCGCTTCGCTAACGGTGAGCCAATGGCAGTGGAAACCGTCTACCTCGACCACGGCCGATTCCCCGACATCGTGGACAAGCTGACGGACGACAGCTCGCTGTACGCACTGCTGGAGTCTGAGTACGGGGTGATCCCTACTGAAGGTGAGGAGACGATTGAGACCGTTCTCGCATCTCCAGTTGCGTGGCGCCTGCTTGGCACGGAGGCGACAACCCCGATGCTGGCCTTGACTCGCGCAACACGAGACTCCGAGGGGAGACCAATCGAATACGTCCGCTCGCTGTATCGCGGCGACAGGTTCCGGCTCTCCACTTCGATTACTAGGCCGGACTGAACCGACCGACGCCGCAAACGGCATTTCTCGGGCTTGATCGACTCGTGGCGTAGTCTCGAATCGTGGGCCAGCCGGACAACAACAAGGAGTTCCGAGCCGCCGAGGTGATCGGGGCGGCGTGTCTCGCCACCGACCTGGGCATGGGTTTCCCCTTCGAGCACGGAATCGAATCGACCCTGGTCAGTTCACGTCTGGCACGGCTTCTCGACGTCGACATCGAAACCGAGACTCAGGTGTTCTATCTCAGCCTTCTCATGTACCTGGGCTGCAACACCGACGCCGAGCCCAATCTTCGTCTCTTTGGAGGATCGGGGCTCGAGCACATCACACCACATCAGTTCGGCGGGAATCTGGAGATGTTTCGTGGGGTTCTCAGGGCGCTACCCGACCCTGAGGCCAGTCCCCTCACCCGCACCTACCAGGTGCTGACCCGGCTTCCCCAAGCCCGGAACTTTCAGAGTGAACACTTCGCATCGATGTGCGAGGTAGCGGTCGTCCTCTCCGACCGCCTCGGCGCCCCACCAGAAGTGAGCGAGATATTCAACGTCCTCACGGAGCGATGGGATGGGAACAGCGCTCTCGGCCGAGCCCAAGGCGAGGACGTGCCCATGGCACTTCGCATCGTCCATGTGGCACGAGACGGGGCATTTCAATACCTCCTCGGCGGAGTGGAGCGTGCCGTTGCGGTGGTGAGGGACCGGGCTGGAGGAGCCTTCGACCCGCAGGTGGCGGAGACGTTCGCCGACAATGCAGCCGATCTGCTCTCGCCTCATGATTCGGGGTCGATATGGGAAGACTTCCTCGCCCTGGAGCCAAAGCCACATCGAATGCTCGGCCTCGACGAGTTCGATCGTGCGGCAGCGGCATTGGGGGACTTCGCCGACATGGTGTCGCCACGCATGAGTGGGCACTCTCCGGGTGTTGCCGAGCTGGTCGAAGCTGCGGCTGGTATCGCCGGGATGGACGATGATGACCGACGGCGCATTCGCCAAGCGGCCCTCGTTCACGATGTAGGGCGGGCCGCGATCCATCCCCGAATCTGGCAGAAGCCCGGCCGGCTCAATGCGGACGAGTGGGAGCAGGTACGTCTCCATCCATATCACACCAGTCGGGTCCTGGCTCCCTCCCGACCCCTCCAGGGGTTGGCCGACGTGGCCTGCTGTCATCACGAAAACGTCGACGGGTCCGGTTATCACCGAGGGGTTCCGGCGGCAGCTCTCACCCCTGGAGCTCGCCTGCTCGCCGCAGCCGACAGCTTCCACGCATTGGGTGAGCCCCGACATCATCGGGAGCCCTTCTCCCGGGAAGAAGCGGCTCGTCTTCTGACCGAAGACGCCAGGGAAGGACGACTCGATGGCGACGCCGTAGCTGCGGTGATCGAAGCGGCAGGACTGGACCCACCTGATATCACCGATCCCGCCGATCTCACATCACGTGAAGCCGAGGTGATTGGCCTGCTCGCCAGAGGCCTGCAGACAAAGCAGATCGCCTCCCGCCTCGACATCTCTCCAAAGACGGCCGATCGACACATCCAGAACGCCTACCGCAAGATGGGCGTCTCCACCAGGGCCGCGGCCACCCTCTACGCCACCGAGCACGGGCTGGTCCCATGGGGAGAATTCCCCATTAAATAGATGCCTTCTCCTCCATACGTTGATTCGTATGAGAGGCGAAGACAGAGACACAACGACCACGGACCACATCGCCGTCGCTGCCCTCAGCAGCTGCGCAATTGTGACCGCCATCGTCCTCACGTCGATCGGAGACCGCTCCGCTCTCGGCGCGCCGGGATATTGGGCGTGGGTCCTCACCGGGCTCCAGGTCGCTGCTCTCCGCACCGCTGCAACCGGCAGGGATTGGGGGTGGCTGCTCGGAGCTTCCGTTCAGCTCCCCTGGATTGCCTACGCACTGGTCACCGCCCAATTCGGGTTCATCCCCGGATGTCTGATTTCCGGGTTCGTCCAGGCGAACGGGTATTTGCGGCGACGCACGTCTCTCAGTCACCACGACCCCATCTACGCATGAGGAGGAGCCATGCAGCAACAACTACCCGATCGAATATCAACCGTCGTGATCGGAGGCGGCCAGGCCGGGCTTTCCGTGGGCTATCACCTGCGGAACAAGGGAATTCCGTTCGTGATCCTCGACGCGTCGGAGCGAGTTGGAGACGCCTGGCGGAATCGCTGGGACTCACTACGGCTCTTCACCCCGGCATGGCTCGACGGGCTCGATGGAATGAAGTTCCCCGCATCGATGCGCCACATGCCGACCAAAGACGAGATGGGCGACTATCTCGAGTCATACGCACAGGAGTTCGAGCTCCCGGTTCAGCTGTCGACTCGAGTGACCCGGCTCAGCCAGACCGGTGGCGGATATTCGGTTGAGACGAACCGCGGCACCGTCGAGGCAGACAACGTTGTAGTGGCAATGTCGAGCTGGCAAGTGCCCCGTGTCCCCGACTTCGCCGCCGACCTATCAGATGAAATCGTTGCGATCCACAGCGCCGACTACCGCAACCCCGACCAGTTGCAGCCCGGTGGCGCCCTCGTTGTCGGATCGGGCAATTCGGGAGCCGAGATAGCGATCGAGCTCGCCAGGAGCCACGAGACCTCGATCTCAGGGACACCGCCTGGTGAGGTTCCCGTGGACATCGGGACGAGACGGGGCCAGATCGCGGCGTGGTTCATCGGCCGGGTCATGTTCCACCGGGTTCTCACCGACTCGACGCCAATGGGTCGGAGGATGGCCAAGAAGCATCGTGGCGAGCCACTAGTGAGGACCAAGACCAAGCACCTACGCAAGGCCGGCGTCCAATTCGCCGAACGGATCACCGGGGTCGATGGCGGTCTTCCGGTCACAGCCGAAGGCGAGCGACTGCAAGTCGAGAATGTGATCTGGTGCACCGGATACGACCCGGGATTCGACTGGATCGACCTGCCAATATTCGACCACGACGGCAAAGTGCAACACGAAAGAGGCGTGATGCCCGACTATCCCGGTCTCTACTTCGTGGGGCTCAAGTTCCTATACGCCGTCTCTTCCGCTCAGATCCAGGGAGTGGGTCGTGACGCGGAGAGGATCGTCGAGAGGATCGCTGAGCGGTCTGTGCTCGGGAAGCCAATCGGTGCCTCCTTGTAGGGGGCTTGCGGCACGGGTCAGAGGTGTAGGTTTGGAGACGCCGTCGATTCGAGGAGGTACCGATGGCGACCTACATAACCCTGGCCAACTACACAGCCCAGGGCATCGCGAATATCAAAGAGAGCCCGGGGCGGCTCGACGACGCGCGAGAGAAGCTCGCCGCCCTCGGTGTCACCATCAAGGACTTCTACCTGACGATGGGTGAATATGACATTCTTGCGATCGTCGAAGCCCCGGACAACCGTGCTGCTGCTACTGCATTGATCGCTCTCGGAGCCCAGGGCAACGTATCCACCACGACGATGGCGGCCCTAACCGAGAGTGAGTTCAGGGAGCTCGTAAGCAATATGCCCTGAGACTGCTCGAGACTGCTTCGTCAAAGAACAAGGCCTTGCCTGTCGACATGGTCGAAGCCCGTTCGACAACCTAATACAGAGCCCGAAAACGGGCACCGAGCGCGGAAGCGAGGCAGGAAATGTCCAGATATTTGCTCCTATACACCGGTGGTGGCGGGATGGAAGCCGATCCCGAGGAACAGCAGAAGATCATGGAGGAATGGGGTGCTTGGTACGGGAAGCTGGGCGAAGCTGTCGTAGATGGGGGCGCCCCGTTTGGTGCGTCGAAGAACCTCACCGGCAACGGTGTGGGCGACGGGCCGCTGGGCGATACCCCAGCCACCGGTTACACGGTGATTGAAGCCAGCTCCCTCGATGCAGCTGCCGACGCCAGCAAAGATCACCCGCACCTCAACCACGGAGGTCAGGTGCAGGTATTCGAGTGCATCGATATGGGTCCCGGCGAATAGCCTTCACGGATCAAAGGAAGTCGGGGGTCGGCATTGCCGGCCCTCGCTTCGCGTTTCCTGGATTATCGTCGGGAGCCATGACCAGGGAATTTCGTCTTCTGCCCGCATTTGCTCTATTCCTCACCCTCGTATTGGCTGCCTGCGGAGGCGGAGACGGCGAGGCCACTACGACTCAGGGAGATACCACCCCTACGACCGCCCCGTCGGACTCCACCACGACCACGGAGGCGGATTCTCAAGGCGAGGCCCCTGACCCGGCCGGGGACTACATGGTGACTCACTACTACAGCCCCGAGTTCAACGGAGCCACCAACCTCTGGCCAAACACCGAAATCACACTCACCCTCGGCACCGACGGGACGCTTTCGGGCAACGCCGGCTGCAACGACTACTCGGGCACGTGGGAAGTCTCGGGGCCATACGTCAGCGATGTCGGTTTCGACGACGAGCTTGGTCAGACCTTCACGATTTCCGATCTGACATGGACGGAGATGGCGTGCGAGGACGAATTGCTCATGGAACAGGAGGCAGAGTTCTTGCAGGCCCTACAGAATGTCAACCACTGGTTGTTTGGAGAGGGCTTCGGAGGGGTCAGCGACGCAATGCTCCTCACCTCGCTCGAACAGGGTCTGCAGGTGCAAGGGGTGCCCGCCGGCTAGCTCAAGGCCTAGCCCACCGTGCCGACCGAGCGCCGCTCGATGATCGCAACCACCCCATTGGTTCCGTCGACCTCGACGTAGTCGCCATCCCCTATCTCCTGAGTCGCAGAGCGTGTTCCGAGGACTGCCGGGATCCCGTGCTCCCGAGCGACGATTGCGGCGTGCGATAGGACTCCTCCGTTGTCGGTGACCACAGCACCGGCTATGGCGAACAGCGACGACCACGCAGGCGTCGTTACAGGACAGACCATCACCTCGCCGTCCATGAGCTTGGACATGTCGGCTTCCCCTCTGATTACTCGCGCGGGTCCTCTATAGACCCCCGGTGAGCCCGCGGCACCGCCCAATCCCCCATCTTCACCCGAGCTGCCTTGGTTGGCTGGGTACTCGTGCTGGATCCCCCACAGGATCGCCTCGTTGAACATCCGCGCTGCTTTGGGGAGACGGGAAACATCTGGGGTGGCGGAAGCCTCTCCAACCCGAACCGGGCCAGGATGGGCACGGGTCCACGCCCATTCGCCCTTGCGTCGCGCTATCACATCCTGAAGATCACTTGCCTCGCCGACGAGCGCTCGATGAATCTCGTTTGGCTCGAGAAACGAGCCATCGTCCAATCGAGAGATCAGGCCTCTCTCGAGAAGCCGTCGCGACGCCTCGACCAGCCAGCGTCGCATCAAACCGGATGGGGCATTGTCCGTCAGAACCACGTTGTCCTCGCGGATCGGATACACGTACGACGCATATGCAAAGAGAGAGTCGAACTCGCCCAGGTCCTCGGGCTTCAGTAGGGAGCGGGCCCGCTCGATGGCCTCAGTGCGGTCATGCAGATTCTCACGAGTCTGTCGTAACAAGAGCCTGGTCACCATCCCGGGACGTTCCCCGACCACCGGGGAACCGGGGTCATAGCTGACCGTCCGCCAGCCCTCACGCCGCAGCCAGGCCGAGAGCTGAGCGGCCAGGTCGGGCGCGGTCCTCTCCAGCACGCCAACAGGATCTGAAGGCATGGCAGCCAGGCTGTTTCGCACCCGAGGCTCTTCAGCTACACGCCTCCGGATGGCCTCGAGCCCCTTCGTCGCGTCGCTGGCCGGAGACTGCAACATCACGAGGGTCTCCTCCACCGACCAGCCGAGCTTGTCCTCGGTGAACTTGCACAGCTGGTGCAGCCCAACGAGGTACGGAATGAACAGCTGAAAATGGATGTGTGACCCTTCACGCCCCAGTTCGTGGATGCGCTCGTATTCATCGATCAATGCCTGGTCGTCGAGTCCTGCAAGGTCGACGTCGAGAAACGCCTCGATCCTTGACACGAAACGCGAGCGCTCTACCTCGTTCCACCGTCTTGGCCACTCTTCGAGTAGGCCGCTTTCGAACGCGTTCTTTGCTGCCTTCATCCGCTTGGCGAGCTTGGGGTGGAGGCGGGCCGCCAGCCCGAGAATGAGCGCCGGAGGTGGCTTCGCCGAAGAGTCTGGCGAGCCAATCAGGGGCACGATTCGCACGTAGACCTCTCCGCCGATGATGCGCGTCTCCATGCCATCGATGATCAATCCGTAGGTGCGAGCCATCTCGGCGACAGGGCCGATGTCGGCTCCTTCGTATAAAGCGGCACCAAACGGTGTGATCGGCTCAGGACAATGTGCGACATCCTTTTCCCAATTGACCCCGTCGAGAGCCTGCTTCGGTGGGACCGGCAATGCTGTGATATCGCGCGCTTGGAGCACGATCACCTCATCGTCGACCAAGGCCCATTCCAGGTCCTGGGGGCGGCCGAAGTGCTGTTCGACGGCAATGGCAACCTCCGCCACCGCCAGCACCTGCTGCCGGCTCAGGGCTCTGGCTCCAGCTTCACCGAGACGTGACGCAGTTCCATCGCGGACCTCCCATTCATCCGGCGTCACCAGCCCCGAGGCCACCTGGTCGGCTATGCCTTTCACCCCTGATACCCGCACTACTCGGTCCCCTGACACAGGATCCGCGGTGAATGCGATGCCTGCCACGTCGGGAGTGAGCAGGGGCTGGACCAATACGGCCATGGGAGGTGGCTTTCCGCCACGGTAGGTCTGAACACGGGCCGACAAAGTCGAGGACAGACATGACTCGATGGCCGCTATGACTTGTTCCTTGCCGACGACTCCAAGGGTCGTGGTGTACATACCGGCGTACGAGGAGTCAGGTCCATCTTCGTTGATCGCTGAAGAGCGGACCGCCAGCGGTGTCCGGGCCCCGAATCTCGCGATGATCTCATCGACTCGCTCGAGCACCGACTGCGGAGCTGGGGAGCCAGCGGCCCAATCGGACAGGGCGTCGGCATCGACGACTTCCGACGGCGGCGTGGTGAACCCAGCGTTACTGAGTTCGACGAGCGTCGCTGCCTTGTGACCGATACGCGTTGACTCCATCTCGCCCAAACCTCTCATGGAAGATCGTTTCGATCGAGTGCATCGATATGAAGCCGCAAAGCCCAAGTCGCGACATCGACGGCGTCGTCGATGCTCAGCCCATGCTCTCGGGTCAGCGAGTACCAGTTGCGGGAGGAGGCGATCTGACGAATCGACAGCCCAACCGCACGGGCCTTGTTGTCAGCCAGATTGGGGTAAGCCTTCTTGACGAGCTCGATGATGCCTCTGGTCCGGCGTTCCCGCCCCGGACTCGGATTTGTCTGATCATCGAGACGGGCGAAGGCGATCAACAACTCGGCGTTCTTCTCCATCGCCCGCATGTTTGGGCCGATCCGGTCGGGTAGGTCCGCCAGATTCTCCGGCAGGTCGGTGGCCCCCTCGGCCTCCATCAATTTCAGTGCGAACTCTGCCAGCGCATCGATCATGCCCTGCCGATCGCCGAAGTGGTTGTAGACCGTGCGATGCGATACCCCCGCGGCATTGGCGACATCCGCGACCGAGAAGTCCAGCGAGCCTGTCTCAGCGACGATTCCCGCAAGCGCTTCGATCACTGCTTCCCGGGCAACCTGCTTTTGCCTGTTACGCAGCGTCTCACTCATGCCACCACTCTACCAAAGCGCTACACATCTTGCAAAGTTTATGCATCTTATGTATA
>QQVI01000277.1 GCA_003388545.1 Actinomycetota bacterium | reverse complement strand
CCGCCAGTTTCTCAGCCTCGAGGAGTCTCTCATCCATCGAGCCGGCGCCGATCCCGATCTTCTCCATTGCTATGTCCAGCCCGTAGAGGGCGTCTCCCGGTATAGAAGTGTCGGCAGCGACCGCGATCCCGGAGAGCGCAAAGATCACGGCGATCGATGCAAACACGGCCGTCGATCTCTCCAGGAGGCGTTGCCAGAGGGCGGGCTTGCTGGATTCGGATACTGAGTAGTTGTTGGAGCGAGCTACAGCCGCTGCCCTTACGGCGGTCCACTCAATGGTTGCCGGGTCGGGCGTGGGCGTGTCTATCTCCCGCAAGATCTCGAAATAGGCCGCGAGCACGCTCAGGTCGTTTCGTCGGCTCTCACCTCGGAGAACCTCCTCCAGCTCTTCATTCGTGATACTCGAGAGACTCATTCTGTCCCCGTAATCGCTGATTCGGGTCATGGGGATACTCCGCGTTCGGCCAGGATCCGATGCAGCGACGTGATTGCTCTCCGCTGTAGTGCCTTGATTGCGCCGGGCTTCTTGCCTAGAACGGCTGCCGTCTGTTTCACGCTCAGATCGGCTATCACCCGCAGGGCGAGTACGTCCCGCTGGTCATTGGTGAGTTGGGAGAGAATCTCCAATGCCTGATGGTCACCCAAAGCAGCAATTGCCTCCTCGTCCGCACCGATCCCCGTCGATTCCCGCCCCAGACGCTCGTCGTCCGCCACCAGCTTGGGTCGTCGTGACGAATACCGGCGGGCATCGATGAGCCTTCGGTGGGCAATCACAAATACCCAGGAGCGGAACGAGTCGTAGTCACCTTCGAATTCGTCGATGTTCCTCGCGACATGCAAGAACGTCTCCGAGCACAGATCTTCAGGGCTTCCCGCTCCTCGGCTGTTCAAATAGCCGGTCACCACACCTGCGAGATCGCGATATATCTCCGCCCACGCCCACTCGGCCCCCTCTTTTGCAGACGAGAGGGTCGTTTCGAAGTCTTCACTTGTAGAGAGCTTGCGTGCGTACGCCACCGCAAATCCCAAACGTCGCCTAGCCCAGAAATATCGGCTTGGTAGGGAATCTAAACCATGACCTCACCTGGGGAAATGGGCTTACCGACCCCTTAAGAAAGCGGGCAATTGTGTCGATAGAAAACCAGCGGTCTGCCCGTAACCCCGGGATCCGCTCTAGCGATAACGGGCGTGAGGGGTACCACCGGACCGTCGGGTCGAGGTCAAAGTGCTTGCATTCAAGAAGAGAGACAATCCAGATCGAGGTGCCAGCCTCGTCGAGTTCGCCTTCATTGCGCCGTTTTTGTTGCTGCTCCTACTGGGCATCATCGAATTCGGGTATTTCCTCGCCGAGTTCAACGATGTACGTCACGGAGCGCGCGAGGCCGCTCGAGTCGCAGCGGTCAATGCAGGAGACAACACGTTTCTACGCACAGAGGCCTGTGACGCCATGGACCTCACTACGAACGTCTCGATCCAATTCACTGACGGTGCGAGCGGAGCCATAGGCGATGTCGGCACAGTTCGCGTACAGGCGAGCCCTTCTTCGCTTTCCGGCCTTGGCCTCATCGAGATCTTCCTTCCCAGCAATCTGGCGTCGACGGTTGAGTTTCGGTTAGAGCAGCCTTCGGATGATTGGGGTAGCGATGGGAGCCTGGTCTCGTGTTGACGAAGCTCAAGGGGGACCGGGGCGCTAGCGCGATTCTCACCGCGATGTCTCTGTTGTTGCTGGTCGGGTTTGCGGCTCTCGCAATCGATCTCGCCATTGGTTTCAATGAGAGACGCCAGGACCAAACGGCGGCGGATGTCGGAGTCATGGCCGGAGCCATAGACTCTCTTGCGTCGAACACCGACATCCGGGATGAGATTCTCGATTTCACGCGTCGAAACGTGGTGGCCACCTACTCGAATGCCGATTGGCAGGCCAGATGGGAGGCGTGTTCAGACCCCGAGCGTTTGGCGTTGAACGCCTCAGGTCACAACTTCGTTCCGGTGGCGGCACCAGCTGGATGGTCGGTTGGCACGCTCGATTGCATCTCCTTCGATGCAGGCGGTTTCGTCAGAGTCAACCTCCCGGATCTCGAGTTCTCGACGACATTCGGGAAAGTGTTCGGGATCGACGAATTGCGTACCAATGCAGACGCAATTGCGCGGATTGCATCCCGGGGAGGAGGCATCCTCCCGTTCGGGCTCGTATCGGGGGCATCGGAAGGGAGCCATGTGTGTCTCCGGGACTCTGCCGGGGGACATGCCGAAGAACCATGCGACGGCCCTGATGCAGGTAACTTTGGCGCCATCGAGGCGCCCCACTATGGAACACAGCCATCTGGCCCCTCACAGAATTGCAACGGCAGCCCGAAGAAGGACGTGCTGGCCGTGAACATTGCCATCGGTATCGATCATCGTGTCACTGTTGATGCCGACGGAAACACGAGCAATGAAAAGCGTGATACCTGCAGTGTTATGGATGCAGGTAACACACCGGACACTCTGAATACGTTTACCGGTATATCAAACGGGTTGGTCGAAGGTCTGGCGACAGGACCTGTGCCCGGCGGATATGTTCCGCGCCTTCAGCAAGGACCCAACCCCAAGCGCAACGTCTACGGCAGCTCTTTGGACGACAAGCCACTTTGGGAGTACCTCGACGACTCCGTCCTGAGCACCTCTGGTGACGACATCCCTCTGGAGTGCGAGAAGTGGACATTCGACAACAGTCTTAACCCGGACTTCGACTGGGATGGCGATGGGACACTCGACCGACCCGCGTCGTGGGAGCACCTGGCGAAGTGCCTGGAGATCTATGTGAATGGTAAGGCCGGTCATCCTGCTCCCTACACAGCCCAGATCTTTGTCGATGAGCTCAGCGAGTCTCCTCGATTCGCCTACGTTCCTCAGTTTCATGAGGCGTCTTTCGGTTCCGGGAACAGTTGGCGGCACGTGAAACGATTCAAGGCGACCTGGCTGCAGGCCACGTGGTGGAAGAAGGGGGGCACCATCAAAGCCTTCCACCCAGGAGAGGCAGGGAGCTTTTCGGCAGGGGGCAATTGGAGCCTCATCCAACTCTCCGGGATCGTCATACCCGATTCCAGCCTCCCGGTAGAACTTCGTGGCGCCTCCCCGGTCGGGGGCGTCAATCCCTTCTCGCCTGAGCTCTATCGCTAAGCACCGAAGTATGCCGGGCAATTCGTCCCCGGTGTCAGTGACATTGGCCCCTTAGCACTGATAGGCCCTGGTCGTAGCTTCGATTGAGTGACGACTCAGACCACCGCGACCATCGACGGCAACGAGGCGGCCGCACGCATCGCCCACAAGCTCAGCGAGGTCGTGGCCATCTACCCGATCACTCCTGCCTCTCCAATGGGGGAGCTGGCGGACGCCTGGTCGCTACGCAAGCAGACGAATCTGTGGGGCGTCGTCCCTGACGTGGTCGAGATGCAATCGGAAGCAGGTGCCGCCGGGGCGCTCCATGGGTCCCTCCAGGCGGGTGCGCTCACCACGACATTCACCGCCTCGCAGGGATTGCTCCTGATGATCCCCAACATGTACAAGATCGCGGGAGAGCTGAGTCCTGCGGTGATCCACGTGGCGGCGCGTTCGGTGGCGACTCACGCCCTATCGATCTTCGGCGATCACTCCGATGTCATGGCGACGAGACAAACCGGCTGGGCCATGCTCGCGTCATCGTCCGTCCAAGAAGCCCACGACATGGCGGTCGTGGCCCATCTGGCAACCCTGGAATCACGCGTTCCTTTCCTTCACTTCTTTGACGGTTTTCGGACCTCCCACGAGGTCGCCAAAATCGATCTGGTTGGCGACGACTTTCTACGTCAGTTGGTCGATGAGGACCTGATCTCCAAGCACCGTGAGCGCTCCCTCAACCCGAATCGTCCGGTACTGAGGGGGACTGCCCAAAACCCTGATGTCTTCTTCCAGGCGAGAGAGGCCTCCAACCCGTTCTATGAGGATCTCCCCCAGATCGTGAGCATGACGATGGAGCGAGTCGGGGAGCTGACCGGCCGGCCCCATAGCCTGTTCGAGTACCACGGGGATCCGGAAGCGGAAGAGGTGGTCGTTCTCATGGGCTCTGGCGTCGGGGCAGCTGTCGAAGCCGTCGATCACCTCGTTCAGAATGGGCGGAAGGCCGGGGTCCTCGTTGTGAAGCTGTTCCGCCCGTTCGACACCGCTGCCTTTGAGGGGGCCCTGCCGGAGTCCGTTCGGCGTATTGCGGTCCTCGACCGGACCAAGGAGCCCGGTGGAGTGGGAGAGCCGCTGTATCAGGACGTTGTCACGGCGCTGAGCGAGACCGGACGAGAAGCTGATGTCGTTGGGGGACGGTATGGTCTCTCTTCCAAGGAGTTCACGCCGGCGATGACGGTCGGCGTCTTCGATCACCTCGCCGGCGACAACACCAAACGCCACTTCACGGTTGGGATCAACGACGACGTCACCGGCCTCTCCATCGACTACGACCCCGATGTGGTCGAAGAGTCTGAAGATGTCACCAGGGCTCTGTTCTACGGTCTCGGATCCGATGGCACGGTTGGCGCAAACAAGAACTCGGTGAAGATCATCGGGGAGTCCACGCCTCTTTATGCCCAGGGCTACTTCGTTTACGACTCGAAGAAGTCCGGCTCACGCACGGTCTCGCACCTCCGGATATCACCGCGCCAAATCGATTCCACCTATCTGATCGACAAGGCGGGCTTCGTGGCGGTGCACCAGTTCGACCTGCTCGACAGCACCGACGCCCTCGATCGCGCCGCACCCGGAGCGACACTGCTCGTCAACAGCCCTCATGGCGAGCGGACCTGGGAGCGCATTCCCCCTCGGGCCCAGGACAAGATCGCCGAGAAGAAGATGGATGTTTGGGCGGTTGACGCCCTCGAGATCTCACGAGCGGCAGGTCTTGGGTTTCGGACCAACACCGTCCTGCAGACTTGCTTCTTCCATCTGACGGACTTCCTGCCCACGGAAGAGGCGGTCGATGCCATCAAGGAGCAAATAGCCAAGACATATGGCAAGCGGGGCGAGGCTGTCGTCGCACGCAACAACGAGGCAGTCGACCAGGCGCTGCAAGGACTCTTCCAGGTTGAGGTGGGCAGCATCGGAGAGGGAAAGGCGCAACCCCTGATTCCCGATGTCGCCCCCGAGTTCGTGCAGCGGGTCACGGCGATGATGATGGAGGGATCCGGAGATCTTCTGCCGGTCTCCGCTTTGCCAGTCGATGGGACGTTCCCAACCGGCACAACTCGGTGGGAGAAGCGCAGTATCGCCCACGAGATCCCGATATGGGACCCGTCGTTGTGCATCGACTGCGGCCGCTGCGCTCTCGCTTGTCCGCACGCCGCGATTCGACTCACGGCTTACGAGGCCAGAGGGGACGAGCCCTCGGGCTTCAAGTCGAAAGAGCCGACGGGGAAGGATTTCGAAGGGCTCCGGGTGGTAGTCCAGGTGGCGCCTGACGACTGCACGGGGTGCGGAGTCTGTGTCGACATCTGCCCGGCGCGCTCCAAGGAGGTCGCCAAGCACAAGGCGATCAATATGGAGGAAAAGGCAATACACCTCGATGTGGAACGCGAGAATTTCAGCTACTTCCTCGATCTCGAGCCTGTTGAGCGCGAGGACGTCAACGCTGCCACGGTCAAAGGCTCGCAGTTCCTGGAGCCACTATTCGAGTTCTCCGGTGCCTGTGCCGGATGTGGCGAGACGCCCTATTTGAAGCTGATGACGCAGCTCTTCGGTGACAGGGTGATAGTGGCCAACGCCACTGGTTGCTCGTCGATCTATGGCGGGAATCTGCCGACAACTCCGTGGACGACGAACCGCGATGGCCGCGGACCCGCTTGGTCGAACAGTCTGTTCGAGGACAATGCCGAGTTCGGACTTGGAATGCGTCTGGCGCTCGAGTCCCAGCGTCAAGATGCGATTCTTCTAGTGACGGCACTGGCCGTTGAGCTTGGTGAGCTGGCGGAGCGAATCCTCGAGACTTCGACGGATCCCGACCGGAGTGATCTCGATGGCCTCATCGAAACCCAACGCGGCCAGGTGGACGAGCTGAAGGAACGTCTCCTCTCGATGGAGGGCCCGCTGCCGAGGAGGCTCGAGGGAGTCGCGGACGCGCTGGTCGAGACAAGCGTCTGGATAGTTGGCGGCGACGGATGGGCCTATGACATCGGATTCGGGGGCCTCGACCATGTCCTTGCCTCGGGCAGGAATCTGAACATCCTCGTGCTCGACACCGAGGTGTACTCGAACACCGGCGGTCAGGCCTCCAAAGCGACACCTCGTGGGGCAATCGCCAAGTTTGCCGCCGGCGGCAAGCCGACCGGCAAGAAGGATCTGGGCCAGATCGCCATGTCGTACGGGAATGTCTATGTGGGCCAGGTAGCGATGGGAGCGAACCCGACCCAGACGGTCCGCGCCTTCGCCGAGGCCGAACAGCACGAGGGAGTGTCTTTGCTCATCGCGTACAGCCCATGCATCGCCCACGGAATCGACATGTCAACTCAGATGTCTCACCAGAAGGAAGCCACCACCTCGGGATACTGGCCGCTCTACCGCTACGACCCGGCGAGGGAGGTCGAGGGGCAGCCAGGGTTGTACCTCGACAGCCGCAAGCCGACCATCCCGTTCAAGGAATTCGCCAGCAAGGAAGCCCGCTTTTCGATGCTCCATCGGGCCAACCCCGAGTTCGCAGATGAGTTGATGGAGCAGGCACAGCAGGACATCGACGACCGCTGGCACTTCTACGAACAGATGGTGACCATTCACAGGACCGCCGAGTACGCCGAGGTGGAGGAATGAGCGTCGATACCCGAGTGAGCTATCTGGGCTTCGACCTGGCCCATCCGGTGATGCCATCGGCCTCTCCCTTGACCGGTGACATCGACCACATCCATGCCCTCATCGAGGCGGGCGCCCCGGCAATCGTTCTTCCCAGCCTGTTCGAGGAACAGATCGAGCACGACGCGATGGCGGTTCACCACGGGATCGAGCTGGGTGCCGGAGCCTTCGGAGAGGCGGCGTCGGGTTACCTGCCGGAGCTCGACGATTACAACACGGGACCGTCGAGCTATATCGAATTGGTGAGAAAGGCCAAGGCCGAGGCGGGGATACCGGTCATCGCCAGCCTCAACGGCGTTTCGCACGGTGGGTGGACCCTCTATGCCCGGGTTCTCGAAGACGAAGGCGTCGACGCCCTCGAACTGAACATCTATCGAGTCGCGGCTGACATCGAGGAGTCCTCAGGACATGTCGAATCCGGGTATCTCCACCTCGTCGAATCGGTCAGGTCGGCGATCAGGATCCCCCTCGCTGTCAAGATCGGTCCCTACTTCTCCTCGATGGCATCGATGGCCAAGCGATTGAGCGATGCTGGGGCTGATGGCCTTGTCTTGTTCAACCGCTTCTACCAGCCAGATATCGACCTGGAGGCTCTGCAGGTGCGCCCCAATCTGGTGCTATCCGACTCAGAGGAATCCCGTCTTGCCCTCAGGTGGATCGCCATCCTCTACGGTCGCGTCCAGGCCGACCTGGCGGCCACGACCGGAATCCACACCGCCGACGACGCTCTGAAAGGACTTCTGGCCGGGGCAAGCGTGACGATGATGGCTTCGGCGCTACTCAGGCACGGCCCCGACCAACTCGAAATCGTCCGGGACGGCATGGTTCGCTGGCTCGAAGAGAACGAGTACGAGTCGGTGAATCAAGCAAGGGGCAGTCTCAGCCAGATGGCCGTGCCCGATCCGGCTGCATTCGAGCGGGCCAACTACATGAAGACGCTGATGTCCTACAGCCCGAGTTGGTGATGTAGGCGGGCTGATTCACCGGCGCGCCTTTTGGGTATAACCTTGATTCACCATGGCTAGCGAGACCATCGTCTGGAAGGGCCGAGAAGGGCCGATGGATCTGTTGGTTGGGCACGCCACGTTTCGACCCTCCACGGTTTCCTCTCTGCTGGCCGATGCGCTTGATTTCGCCAAAGGAAGCGTCGTGATCGACGCCGGGTGCGGTTCAGGCGTCCTTTCGATCATCGCCGCCAAGCTCGGTGCGGGTCAGGTCTACGGCGTCGACGCGGCCGAAGACACCGTCGCAATAGCCAGCGCCAATGCTGAGGCCCACGGCGTCATTGACAGGACTCAGTTCTTCGAAGGCGACCTATTCGAACCGCTCCCACGTGGTATTCAGGCCGATGTTCTGATCGGAGACGTCTCCGGGATACCCGACGAACTCGCCGCGGCGACTGGCTGGTTCCCTTCGGGTCTCAGTGGCGGTCCGACCGGAGCGGAGCTGCCGCTTCGGATGATCGATGAGGCCCGAGCCTGGCTCTCGAAAGGGGGACGAATGTTCCTTCCGACGGGAAGCCTTCAGGACGAGGAGTCGATTCTGGGCAAAGCGAGATCCGCCTTTGGGAACCTGAAACAGCTCGCTGAGCGCAACATCCCGCTTCCCAGCTCAATCGCCGACCACCCAGCACTCCTCGAGCTGCTCAAAGAGAAAGTGGTGAAGCTGAGCCAGATAGGCAGCCGTTTCCTCTGGACGGCGCGGGTGTGGGAGCTCAGACCTTAGGGATGCCTGATCCCAGCCGCTCCACGATGCGCTGGATGTGGCGCGTTCACAAGTTGTTCTGGAACCTGTCCGGCGGTCGGCTGGGCAAGCAGATCGGGGATATGAGGGTGCTGGAGCTCGTCACCACCGGTCACAAGACTGGTGAAGAGAGGTCCGTGTTGCTCTATCACCTCGAATCGCCCGATGGTGCCTTGGTGGCGGGCTCGAATCTGGGCTCGGACTCGGATCCTGCGTGGGTCAAGAACCTGAGGGCTGAGCCAAGGGCGATTGTTCGCAGCGAGGGTCACGAGACTGAAGTGCAAGCCCGCTTCCTGGAAGGCGATGAGAGGAAGGGCGCCTTTCGACGCTTCAAAGACGTCTACGAGGATTACCAGCGTTACGAAGATGCAACGAATCGTCAGATCCCGGTGGTTCTTCTCCAACCGATCGATAGCCACTAGCCACTGGCGGGCACGCGACTAGATTCCTCACATCGACTTGCAAGCACAGGCAACCGGGATTGCGCTCTGGAAGTTCGTGGCGGTAGGTCTGCTCGCCGGCCTCCTCGGTGGGGGTTTCGGCATCGGTGGGGGCTTGATCCTCGTTCCATCGCTGATCTTCATCGGCCTCGACCGCCATCGGGCTCACGCCACATCGTTGGCGGGCATCGTGCTGATCGCCATCACAGGTGCTCTCAGCTATGGGCTATCGGGATCCATCGCCCTCGACGTTGGAGTGACAATCGGAGTCGGTGGCGTGGTCGGATCGTTCTTCGGCGCCACTGCAATGAATCGAATGAGTGCGCGCGGCCTGACCATTGTTTTCGGTCTCGTCCTGCTGGTCGCCGGTACCCGGATGGTGTTTGGTGGAGCCCCAGAGCCCGGGGTCATCGATCTCGGACCGGTCGGTGAGATAGCTGCGGCACTCGGCATCGGGCTGGTGGCTGGATTCTTCGCGGGAATCGCCGGTATTGGCGGGGGAGTCGTCAACGTTCCATCGATGGTCTTCCTCATCGGACTCCCACAACTCGTGGCCCAGGGTTCCTCTTTCGTTGCCGTCGTCATGACGACCACTGCTGCCTCGTTCGTGAACCTTCGCAACAAGCGGCTGATCCCCCGTGAGGGGGTGTTCGTAGGACTCGGTGGGGCAGCCGGAGCGCTGACGAGCAGCCAGATTGCCCTGGGCGCGAACGAGGACACCTTGAGGATGCTCCTCGGTGTCCTCGTCCTGTTTGTCGCTCTACGAACTCTCTACAGGGTCCTGCGAGCTGCTCAGTCGGACTGAAGGGTTTCGGCTTCTTCGGTCGGCTCTTCCCGTCCCCCTATGAACACGGGGACCAGGATCGCGAGGCCAATGCCCAGCAGGATCAGCGGCCACGCCCAGCTTCCCACGTCGACGAACACGTCGAAGAGGTCCTCGGTGCTCGCAGGGATCAGAAACAGGAGGCCAAAGCCGGTGAATATCAGCCCCGAAACGAAGGAAAGCGTGTCGAACTTGTGCGGTTTCATGTTTGTGTCTCCTAATTGCCGGCCGGTACCCGGTCGATGTCGACCTGGCCTATTCCGACGGTCGCGTCCAGTTCAAGTGATCCCTCGC
>QQVI01000048.1 GCA_003388545.1 Actinomycetota bacterium | reverse complement strand
GACGTCACCCTACATCCTCAGAGCCGGCCCATGCGCAGCGAATCGAACACCGACTCCAGCCGCAGTATTTCCTGATCGGCACCGAGCTCCTCGAGAGTCTTCTTCGCCTCTGCCCAGCGGCGAACGGCCGACTCATCGTTTCCGATCCGGATGTCATGAGTGGCCCAAGCAGCAAGTGCCTTTGCCTGGTCAGCTGCAGATTCAACGGATTCGGCGACCTCCAGACTCCTGGCAAACAGATCAGCCGCTTCGAAAGAGGCTTCCTCACCATCGACTCGGACGAGGGCCGGACCTCCCGTCACTGAGGCGAACTCACCCCAAGCCCGCCACGCTCCTGCGACGTGGTCATGTGCCCCGGTCGCCAGTGCAATGTCCAGTGAAGATCCGAGTTCCAGCCGGGCCTCCTCGAAACGCCCTTGGGCCATGAGAGTCTCACCGAGCAGGCGACGGGTCTCGCTGAGCAGGGAAAACTCACCTGGAGCCAATTCGACCACCCCTCGCAGAATCTCTTCGGCCTCGGCCACCTCACCCAGCATCAAGAGTGAGCCACCAAGATTCGAGGAGTACACAAGCTCCGCATCCGTGTCCGAGCTCTCCTTGGCTTTCTCCAACGCCTCCATGTAGCGATCTCTCGCCTTGTCGTAGTCGCCCCTGAGTTCCGCGATTACGCCCAGATTGTTGAGAATGGGCATGACCCGCTCTTCGTTGCCTGCCTGCTCGTAAATCGTCGCAGCCTCGGCGAAGTTGATGCTGGCTTCGTCATAGTCGCCACTGCTCGCGGCGATGACGCCTTGGAGGTTGAGCGCTTCGGCGAGCTGCGGCTTCTCCCCAATCTCGCGAGCCATCTCGAGCATCTCGTTCGCGACGCGGATCGCTTCCTCGAAGTCACCAAGCCTGATCCTGGACCACGCTTCTATGAAGAGGGCCTTCGCCACCTGTCGAGCGTCACCGACTCGGCTCGCGGCTTCGCGACTCCGTATTGCACTCTCGAGTGATTCCCTCGGGCGACCCCGATACGTCTCCGCCGTAGCGATGCCGTGGTCGGCCCGGGCCACGGCCAGTGTGTCGCCGACCTCTTCGGCCTCAGACTTCAATTCGGCGTAGACCCCTATCGCCTTCTCGTATTCCGCTTGCATGACGAGCACGTCGGCGAGGCCCTGGAACGCCTCGTTTCGCAAGGAAGACGACTCGTCACCCAGGGTCGCCGAGATCTCCAGAGCGCGTCGATACGCCCGCTCTGCAACCTCCGGCGCATGCGCCTGGCGCGCCCTCTCACCGGCGCGTACAAGCCACTGCAACGCCTCCTTGTTGTCACCGGCGCGGTCATGGTGTTCGGCGATCTGACCGGCAAACTCGATGGCGCGGTCACCCGCTGCGGAGGTGAGCCAGCCGGCGACCTCGTGGTGATAGGCCCTCCTTGCCCGCCGGACAACGGACTCGTAAGCAACATCGTGGAGCATGGCGTGCTTGAAGATGTACTCCCTGGTGAAGCCGAACGCCGAAGGGTCGCGCTCGTAGGCCAGCTCGCGCTGTTTCAAGGAAGGCGCCAATGCCGATAGGCGCTCGTAGTCGTCGTCCTGGGCCATCGCTCGGGCCAGTTGATCTGTGGCGTCCTCCCAGAAGACTCGCCCGACGACCGAGGAGCGCTGAAGGGCCGATCGCTCGGACCTCGGTAGCGAATCGAGGCGGGCCTGAAGCACTCCCGTGAGCGTGCCGGGAATGGTCGTCGAGTTGAGACGCTCGACATGGAACGCCCACTCCTCGCCCCCAACCTCGATGACACCCTCGTCGATGAGCATCTTCACCAACTCTTCGAGAAAAAAAGGATTCCCTTCGGAGCGGGCACGGATCATGTCCCGCAGGGCGCGCGGTGCACTCTCCAGTCTCTGCAGCACATCGCCGATGAGCTCCTCGGTTGCCTTGTCGTCGAGTGCGTCGAGGCGCATGAGAAACCGCGCCTCCCCCGCTTCTTCCCATTCGGGACGAAACTGGAGCAAACCGGGTCGGGCCGTGCAGAGGATCAAGCCCGGAATCGCTTCCATCTGCTCGGCCAGATACTCGAGCATGTCGAGGGACTCCTCGTCCGACCAGTGGATGTCCTCGATGAGAAACACCACATAAGAGTTGGCTGGACGCCCAACGGTCACAAGATTTGCTAGGGCCCTGAATCCCTTGTCCCTGATGACGCGCGGCTCAGAAAGCAGGCCAGAGAGGGCCGGGTCATTCCCGTAGTCGAGACCAACAAGGAAGCCCAAGACGGGAGCCGATTTGGCAGCCTGATCTTCCCCGACGAATTCGGCCAACCCCGAGGACAGCTTCCGCTTGGCCGTGGCCGGGTCGTCTGAGTCGGCGATCAGGAACCGGTCGAAGAGAATGCTTCTGAGCACGGAATAAGGGTTGCTCCGGCTCGAATCCACAGCTCTGCCGCGAAAGAGCCAAGTTGGATGAGGCTTTCCTTCGAGATGGGAGAAGAACTCATAGACCAAGCGGGACTTCCCGACTCCCGGATCACCCATAATGGCCACCAACTTCAGCGGACCGGGAGTCGCGTCCGGATCGGCTGGGAGAAGGCTCGTGAGCAGCGAGAACTCTTCATCACGGCCGACCATGCGCGTCTGTATCCCGGCTACTTCCCGCGGACCCACCCGGAATGTCCTCGGCTTGGCGCTCTTGACGTGATAAGCCTGGACCGGCTCGTCCACACCCTTCACCGTCAAGGGTGGAGTCGCCTCGACATTGAACAGACCGACGACCTGACTCATCGTCGGCTGTGAGATCAGAATACCTCCGGGCTCGGCCTGGCCTTCGAGGCGGCTGGCCACGTTGACCGTATGACCTATAGCTGTGTACTCGTTGGTGCTGCCAACCTTGCCCAGCATTGCCAGGCCGGTGTTGATGCCCACGCGCATCTGCAGCGCGCTCACCTCCGGGCCGTGGGCGTCCACGAATTCACGGATAGTCTCCTGCATCGCCAGAGCTGCCAGCACCGCACGCTCCGGGTCGTCTTCTCGGGCAACCGGAGCACCGAAAAGGGCCATCACAGCATCACCAATGTGTTTGTCGACCTTGCCACCATGGTCTTCGATAACCTGGTCCAGCCGGGCCCAGAGTGAGTTCATGATGTCGGCCACATCCTCAGGATCCATCTCGCCTGACATGGCGGTGAAACCCTTCACATCTGCAAAGAGAATGGTGACCTGCTTTCGCTGATCTTCTGTCGCGGAAGACCTCTCGAGACTCTCGAGTTGGACACGCAAAGCAGCCAGCGCCGGCTCGATTGCATCACCAAGCACTTCTCGTTGCGCCTCGAGAGCGGAGATCGACTCCTCCAGCTGCTTTCTGGTCGGTGTCACGTCACTCATTCGATGACGCCCTGGTTTTGCTCGGTGGAATGATGCACGAGAATCAACGGCGACACTACTGGCCCCGGGCTCGACCCGACACGCCCTTTTGCGGCCTGAACACCGGTTGACGCAACAAACCGGCACCTACAACCACTAGCTTGTCGGCAATGGCCGACCAGCAGCCCGTAGAGCGGATCCTCCTTCGCCAGCTGGCCGCTTATCTCACAATCCCAATGTGGATGATGGATGAGGCGGGCAACCTCCTCTATTTCAATCCTGCGGCTGAGGTCTTGCTTGGGGCAGGCTTCGACGAGATCGGCCCGATCCGAGCGGAACAACTCTCTGATCTCTTCAGCGTCGCTTCAATCGACGAACGCGCCGACGACGAGGCTGTCCTCCCGGTCCAGACAACGCTGGAGACCAGACGCCCAAGCTACGGCGCCGTGCGTTTTCGCGGACTCGACGAAGCTTGGCGGCAGGTCGAGATCGCAGCGATCCCTATTGAGGGGCAAAGCGATCGATTTCTCGGCGTGCTCGCGTTCTTCTGGGAGATTCACGATTGAGGCTCAAGCTCTGGGGCACTAGAGGATCGATAGCGTCCGCCGGCGAGGGAACGGTTCGATACGGAGGCGACACTTCCTGCGTCGAGATAACGACTTCGACCGAACGCACGTTGATCCTCGATGCGGGAAGCGGCATCAGGCGACTCGGTTCGAAGTTGAAGGGCAGCGAGCGCGTCGACGTTCTGCTGAGCCACCTGCACATGGATCACATTCAGGGCCTCCCCTTCTTTGCGCCGCTTCTCGACCCACAAACCGAGGTCCACATCTGGGGGCCGGTGTCCACTATGCAGGGACTGCGTTCTCGACTGTCCCGCTACTTGTCGCCCCCTCTCTTCCCGGTGCATGTCAGGGACTTCCCGAATGTGGAGTTCCACGACGTTCCTCCCGGCCGATTCGAGCTCGACCCGGTGGTGATCGTGGCGGAGCTGGTGCTACACCCGGGAGCAACACTTGGCTATCGGCTCGAGGCAGACAATTCGGTCGTGGCATACATTCCGGACCACGAGCCGGCGCTGGGAAACTCTGACCTACCTGATCATGCCGAATGGACATCAGGTTTCCAGCTGGCGGCTGGCTCGGATGTCTTGATTCATGACGCCCAGTACACCGATGAGGAGTACTCCAGGAGGATTGGATGGGGTCACACTTCGACAAGTCAGCTGGCGCTCTTTGCCGAAGCTGCGAACGCAAGCCGGCTCGTGACTTTTCATCACGATCCGGCGCACACCGATGACGAGGTCGACGAACAGAGCACTCAACTGGCGTCGAGCCTGAAGAAGGTTGAGCTCATTGCCGGAGTTCACGAGCTCGACGTGGAGGTCTAGCTCTCCTCCTGGTCGTGACGGGATTTCTCGATCCTCTCCATGATTTGTCGATCGACCAGGTCCTCGTACTCGGGATGCCGCCGGATGTAGGCAGCAAAGAAGGGGCAGATCGGGACGACCACACCCTGCTGGCTGCGGACATCGTCGAGGGCGAATCGAACCAGCTGCTGGCCCAGCCCGCGACCGGAGTAGTCGGGTGACACCTCTGTGTGGACGAAGAAGTGACGGCCCCCACGCAAGTGGTAGACGGCCAAGCCAGCAACCTCGCCATCGACCTCGATGACGTAGCGGTGATCGTCCGGTACATCGCGAATGATCACGCTCTCGGTTCCGACGTCATCACTCATGTCAAACCACCTCCGACTCGGAAGCCGCCATGTCGGAAACGAGCTCGGCGACGCAGATCCCGAGGGCTCCGAAGACGAGCCATTCGCTGCCGAGTCCCGTGAAGAGCCCGACCACCAGAACAAGAGGTATCCCGATGGCTCTCGCGAGGATGATGGCGCGATCCTCGCCATCCGATGAGGAGGCCAATTGGATGAGACCCAAAGCAGCAAACGCAAGCGCTATCGAGCCTACGAGGAGCCATCGATGGCCGGCCTCGACAACGTCGTGGCCCGCCTCTTCGACAGCCAGCTCGAGGGCTGCGCCGAACCCGGCCAGAGCAGCTGCAAGGAGGAAGTGGGTGTAGATCCACACCGTCGGCCGCCAGGTCTTGCGCACGGAGGCGTCACGCCTGACAACCGAGCCCCTTGCGTTGTCGAAGTAGAGCCACCAGAGCGCTGTCGCGATACCTATTCCGAATGCCGCCGCCAGCGTGGGCGAGAGACCCCAAGACGTATGCCCCAACCCGACCACGACCGCGGCTATCGACTCGCCCAGAACCAAGATGGTGAACAACCCAAACCGCTCCGGCAAGTGCGACACGTCCAGTGGCACGCGCGCCTGCTCATGACGCATCACCCAAGGGGTTGCCAGGTCGACAGCTAGAGCGATCGCCCACAACGTGAATCGCGCACTTTCCGGCACCACGGCCGAGATCGCCCACAAGGACGCGGCAACGCCAAAACCGACCAGGTACCCGCGGACGAGATCCCTCGTCTCTGCGACATGACGGTAAGCACGCCAGTACATAGCAACGAGCAAGATCCGAGACGTGGCATAGGCAATCGCGAAAGCCGTCGTCGACGCCGACTCGTCGAGGGACAGCGATGCGGCCAGCACCACCACCGCGACCATTTGAGCCGCAGCAAGCAACCGATAGACCAGATCGTCGGTGTCGTAGCGATCTGCGTAATAGGTATGGCTCGCCCAGAGCCACCAGAGCAAGCCGAAATAGCCGACGAACGATGCGACCCCGGTCGCCGAGACGTCGTGAGCGAGACGCTCCACCAGAGAGGCGACCGCCACGACAAAGGCCAGGTCGTAGAAGAGCTCCAGCCAAGTTGCCGACCGCTCGCTCTCGTCTTCGAGGGTGCGCAGCCGCGGGGGTGCGACGGTTATCAACTTCATATTGGCAATCGACGGCTCATCGGAGGTGACACGGTAGAGCCAACTGCTGGACGGAGCCACCAGAGTCGCGCATATGATGAGCGAAGATAACCACGTCGAGCCGAGCGAGCATGCCTTGACCATTCCCACGTGTCATCACTTCGACCAACTCGAGACCGAGGCGGCGCCACTGGGAAGCGCCTGCGAGAGATGCCTGGCCATGGGAGACACCTGGGTTCACCTCCGCTCTTGCCTGTATTGCGGGCTCGTCGGTTGCTGCGACGACTCCAAGAACAAGCACGCACGCGCTCATTTCGAGGCTGACGGCCATCCCCTGGTCCAATCGATCGAGCCAGGCGAGAGTTGGAAGTACTGCTTCGCCGACCACTTCCTCGCCCGGTGACCGAGCAACTACCTGTCATCCTGACGATCGACGACGAGCCTGAGGTTCTCGGCGCCGTGATGCGCGACCTGAGGGCGCGCTACGCCGAGTCGTATCAAATTCTGGGTGCCGGGGGTGGCCAGGAAGCACTCGACCTGATCGATGAGCTGGCAACGAGACAGAGGGCTCTCGCCATGATCCTCGCCGATCAGCGTATGCCTTCGGTGACCGGCATCGATGTGTTGCGCTCGTCCCGTCACAGCTTTCCGACCGCCAAAAAGGCTCTGCTCACGGCCTATGCCGACACCGAGGCCGCCATCAGCGCAATCAACGACGTCGGCCTCGATCACTACATCATGAAGCCGTGGGACCCACCGGACGTGAAGCTCTATCCGATCCTCGATGACCTGCTCGACGACTGGCAGGCCGGCTACACACCGAAGTTCTCAGGGATACGCGTGGTCAGTCAGGAATGGTCGAGACCAGCCTTCGAGCTCAAGGCGTTTCTCGCGATGAATCAGATCCCATACATGTCGCTCACCGTGGAGAAAGACGCAGAAGCGAACCAGCTCATGGAGGCTGCCGAAGTCGGGCTCTCGGACCTTCCCCTCGTGGTCATGCCCGATGGGGAACGACTGTCCAACCCCACCACGGACGAGGTCGCAGCCAAGGTGGGATTGAAGAGCCATGCCAGTTCGCCGGCCTACGACGTCGTGATAGTCGGGGCCGGGCCGGCAGGGCTGGCTGCAGCGGTATACGGGGCATCAGAGGGCCTGAAGACACTTCTCGTCGAGGCGACCTCGCCGGGAGGCCAGGCGGGGCAATCGACCCTCATAGAGAATTACCTGGGCTTTCCAAAAGGCATCAGTGGGGCCGACCTGGCGCGTCGCGCCCACGCTCAAGCGTCGCGTCTCGGGGCCGAGATCCTCGTGCCCGCCACGGTTGTCGAAGTCGAGAGAAAGGATCCGTTCAGGATCGTGCATCTCGCCGATGGGAGCACCGTCACCGCCAAGTCACTGGTTGTCGCCAGCGGTGTCGAGTACCGGCGCCTAAAGGCGAAAGGGCTGGAGGAGCTCACCGGCGCGGGCGTCTACTACGGCACGTCCAACATCGAGGCCAACTATCACCGCAACCAGCGCATGCTCGTAGTCGGAGGGGGCAACTCGGCAGGGCAGGCAGCACTTTTCTTGACCCGCTTCACCGACGATGTGCGGATCGTCATTCGCGGAGCCGACTTGGCCAGCTCGATGTCGCGCTACCTCATCGACAACATCGAGGCCAACGACTCGATATCCGTGATGAGCCAGTGCCAGGTGATCGAGGCGCGGGGCGACACGCATCTCCAATCGGTGATCTTGCGGGATGTAGACGACAAGAGCGAGAGCGAGCTCGACGTGGGAGCTGTGTTCATATTCATCGGCCAACGCGCTCATACCGACTGGCTCGCCGACCTCGTCGAGCTCGACGAACGCGGTTTCATCGTCGCCGGGCAGCACATCACGCGGCACGCCGATTGGAATCTGGAGCGAGATCCGTTCCCTCTCGAGACGTCAGTCCCGGGGATCTTCGTAGCCGGAGATGTGCGACACGACTCGATCCGCCGGGTTGCGGGCGCCACGGGCGAGGGCTCCACTGCCATCCGGTTCATTCATCAGCACCTGGCCTCCCTGTGAACCGGACTACCGAGACGTTACGCGCCCTTCCATTCTTCGAGAGCCTTCCCGACGACCTCCTCGACCAGGTCGTCAAAGGAGCCGAGGAGATTGAGCTCGATAGAGGTGAAACGCTGATCAGCGAAGGCGACCGGGGAGACAGCTTCTTTGTCGTCCTGGATGGCGAGCTCGAGATCAGCAAACAGAGTGGCGGGCGCGACGTAGTCCTCAACCATGTGGGACGCGGCGCCGTGCAGGGGGAGCTGGCCCTTCTCGAGGATGCCCCCCGGCAGGCGACGGTGAAGACCGTCACGCCGGCTCGGCTGTTGCGAGTCCCGGCCTCGGGGTTCCGATCGCTTCTCGCGGACCCGGGCTTCTCTCTCGAGATGCTCAAGACAGTGACGCGTCGACTGCGCGAGACGGAGGTGTCTCTTCGCCATGGCGAACGAATGGCCGCACTCGGAAAGATGGCCGCCCAGCTGATGCATGAGCTGAACAATCCGGCTGCGGCAATCGCCCGGAGTGCCGGTGAGCTGTCCGATCTCGAGACCGCACTGTCCGAGGAGTCGATGACGGTCATCGGCGCACTCGGAGGAGAGCTTGCAGCCAGGGCCACCGAACCGGCGGAGATGTCGGCTCTGGACCGGGCGGATGCCGAAGAGAACATCGCGTCATGGCTCGCCCAGGAGTCGATTCCCGAGCCGTGGCGCCTGGCACCCCCGCTAGTGGCCTCGGGATGGACAACAGAGCACCTCGAGCAAGCGACCCAAGGCGTTCGTCCCGAATTGGCCCCACATCTGATCAGGTGGGTCGGCTTGAACGCGGCCGCGCGTCAGGTTTCAGGCGAGGTGGCCATTGCGGCGCGGCGCATATCGGAACTGGTGAGGATCGTGAAGGAGTACTCATTCCTGGACGAAGCGCCGATTCAGGAGGTGGACGTCACTACCGGCATCAGCGACACATTGATCCTCCTCAAGCACAAATTGCGCGAAGTGGATGTGAAGGTCGAATTCGAGCCGGATCTGCCAACCGTCGAAGTCCCTGGTCGTGAGCTGAATCAGGTGTGGACGAATCTCATCGACAACGCGGCAGACGCAATGGAAGGTGGCGGAACTCTGACGGTGAGGGCGCGGAGCACGGGTGATGGCCTCCGCGTCGATATCGGCGACACAGGAGGGGGAATCTCCCCCGAGCTTCTCGACCGCATCTTCGACCCGTTCTTCACAACCAAAGAGCCGGGGAAGGGAACAGGTCTCGGTTTGCACACCGTGTACTCGATCGTCAATCGTATGGGCGGCGAGATATCGGTTGCATCAGACGACCAAGGCTCCACGTTCACCGTGACGATTCCGTCTGCGGCAAGAACCGAACCTGGAGAGCGCTAGACCGTGCACGATCAGGGCCGGGTGATTGCGACCCGGAGCCTCCAGCTCGCAATTGCAAAGAGAGCGACTGCAAACGCAGCAAGCACTCCCAGCTCCAACAAGATGTCTGTGGTCCCCCCTCCACGCCTGATCAGCTCTGCGTAGCCATCAAGGGCCCACGCATGTGGCGTGAAGTGCGCGACAGTCTGCATCGTCGGCGAGAAGAGCTCGAGGGGAAACATGCACCCTCCCAGCGCACCCAGCCCAATACTGACCACCACAGCCACACCACCTGCCTGCTGGTCGTTGCTGAACAGGGATCCCATCAAGACCCCAGCACCTGCCCCGACTGCGGAGAAGACCAGGAGTAGCAACAACGCCGCCACCGGGTCTCCCCAATCGACCCGGAAGATGATGAGCGTGAGCACGATGATGTAGAGACCTTGGACCATCGCCACCGCAAACCGTCCAAAGGACTCACCGACAACGATCGACCCCAGGGACGTCGGCGTCGAGAGCATCCGATCGCTTATGCCGAGCTGGCGAGTCAGTATCAAGGCGGCCGACCCGGCAAGGGCGGTGAGGAATGTGAACAGCACGAGCTGGGAAGAGGCCCCAAGCCCGAATTGGCCGAGGCTCTCGGGAAACAGCGACTCACCCACCGCTGCCACTTCTATCTCGACCGGAGCGGAGCCTTCGGCGATCGACTCGGCGACGGCCAATGCGTCGGAGAAGGCCTCACCTGTCTGATCG
>QQVI01000316.1 GCA_003388545.1 Actinomycetota bacterium | reverse complement strand
CTCGTCGCGCAGGGGCTCGAGCCACCGCAGGTGCTCGTTCGAATAACTCCGGGGGTGGAGGCACATACGCACGAATTCGTACGAACCGGCCAGGACGACTCCAAGTTCGGCTTCACCGTTTCTGGTGGCGCCGCGGACGATGCGCTGGCCCGGGCACGTGCCTCGAGCTCCATGCGGCTGCTGGGGGTGCACGCCCATATTGGCTCCCAGGTCTTTCGGAGCGAGTCTTTCGCGGAGGCGATGGCTGTCATGTCCGGCTTCGCCGGCGACCGCCAATTCGAGGAGATATCGATCGGAGGTGGCCTCGGTGTCCCTTACGTCGAGGGCGAATCGGCACCCTCGATCTCGGAATGGGCTGAAGCAATAATCGATTCGCGGCAAAGATATGGCGTGGAGGCATCCGTATCGGTAGAGCCCGGGCGGGCGATCGTCGCCGCCTCAGCGGTCACCCTCTACCGGGCCGGAACGATCAAGCACCTGCCTGGTATCAGGACCTATGTTGCCGTCGACGGAGGAATGAGCGACAACCCGCGACCGGTGCTGTACGGATCGGGGTACGAGACTTTCCTCGCCTCGGATGTGGCTGCGGATAGGGATATGCAGATTCGCCTGGTGGGCAAGCACTGCGAGACGGGGGACGTGCTCGTGTCGGAGGGCTGGCTTCCAAGCGGGCTGAAGGTGGACGACATCGTGGCGACCCCGGTAACTGGTGCCTACGGGCACTCGATGGGCTCCAACTACAACAAGGTCCTTCGACCGGCCGTGGTTTTCGTCAGTGACGGCTCGGCGCGGCTCGTGGTTCGGCGAGAGACATACGACGACCTCCTGACCACGGACCTCGGCCCCTGAATAGGGTGCCCTGGCCAATAGAATCTTCTCGAATGTCAGGTTCTCCCAAATGATGCACGGTGGCGGCTGGTGGAGTTACCTGAGCTACGACGAGGAGCAGGAGCCACCCAAGGTCGATAGAGCTCTGCTCCGCAGGGTCTGGAGCTATGGACGCCCATACCTCCGCGGGCTCATCGGGGTGATGTTCACGATCTTCGTCATCTCGGGTCTCGGTGTTGTCCCTCCGCTCATCATCCGTGAGCTCGTGGATGTGGCACTGCCCGAGAAGGACCTGGGCATGCTGACGGTTCTCGGGTTGGGCATGATCGGCGTCCCACTCATCAGCGCTCTTGTCGGGATTCTGCAGCGTTGGTGGACGTCTCGGGTTGGGGAGGGGATCATCTTCGACCTGAGACGCGAGCTGTTCGACCATCTTCAGCGCATGTCTCTCCGCTTCTTCACTGCAACCAAGACCGGTGAGCTGATGAATCGGCTCAACAGCGATGTGACCGGGGCGCAGCAAGCGATCACGGGGACCCTGGTCAGCATCGTTTCCAACATTGTGTCGGTGATGGCGATCCTCATCGTCATGTTCGATGCCGAGTGGAGACTCACTCTCCTCGCGGTGGCGGCACTGCCCTTGTTCGTGATACCGGCTCGTCGGGTCGCCAAGGTGTTGAGGCAGGTCACACAGGACCAGATGGAGCACAACGCGTCGATGTCAGCGATCCTCCAGGAGGCTTTCAATGTCAGTGGGGCGCTTCTGATCAGGCTCTTCGGTCGCTGGGACCATGAATCTCGAAGGTTCGCCGACCAGGCGGCTCTCGTGCGCGACTACGGCGTGAGAAGGGCGATGGTCGGCAGGAGATTCTTCGCCGCGCTAGGGCTGGTCTCCGCTTTCGGGACGGCAGCAGTCTTCTGGGTGGGCGGTTTCATGGTGATCCAGGACGAGATCACACTCGGGACACTCGTCATGTTCTCCGCTCTTCTCACCCAGCTATACGGTCCCCTCTCTGCCATCACCAACTCACGTGTCGAGTTCGCCACGTCACTCGTCTCGTTCGAGCGCGTTTTCGAGGTGCTCGATCTGGAGACCGATGTCCCGGATCCCGAGCAGCCCATACCGATCAGTCCTGCCAAGGGAAAGGTGGAATTCAGCGACGTCTACTTCCGCTACCAGAGCGACGAGGTCGAAGGGCTCGAGGCCGTCAAACGCTGGCGTCGCACCGCAGACGCCGGGCCAGTTGTTCCTCAAGCCTCGACCAGGGAATGGGCCCTGGAGGACGTCTCATTCGTCGCCGCGCCCGGAGAGTTGGTCGCCCTTGTCGGGCCATCGGGCGCGGGGAAGACGACGACGTCTTATCTGGTGCCTCGTCTCTATGACGTGAACCAGGGCGTCGTGGCCATCGACGGGGTCGACGTCAGGAGAATCCCCTTCGAGGAGTTGGCGGCGACCGTCGGTGTCGTGACACAGGAGACCTATCTGTTCCATGACACCATCGAGGCGAACCTCAGGTACGCCCGACCCGACGCCGGCCGATCCGAAATCGAGGCGGCGGCGCGCGCTGCGAACATCCACGACATGATCTCCGCTCTCCCCGAGGGTTATCAGACACTGGTGGGGGAGAGGGGATATCGGTTGAGCGGTGGCGAGAAGCAGCGCATTGCGATAGCGCGCGTGATCCTCAAGGACCCCCGAGTCCTCATTCTCGACGAGGCGACGTCGCATCTCGACTCGAGATCGGAGGCGCTCATCCAGGAGGCTCTAGAGAAGCTCATGGCAGGCCGAACCACCCTTGCCATCGCCCATCGCCTCTCCACGGTTCGGGCAGCACACCAGATCATCGTTATCGATGAGGGCCGCGTGGTCGAGCAGGGAACACACGAGACCCTCGTCGCTCACGACGGGCTCTACCGCCAGCTCTACGAGACCCAGTTCGAGACCGTCGCCTGAGCTTCAGGCTCCCCGCGTGAGATTCTCGAAGAGGAGCCGGTGGTTGGTTGCCAACAGCAGGTTCTCCCCATCGTGGGTGAGCCAGAGGTCGGGTGCTGCCTTGACCCACACCCTCTTCGGGAAGGCGAGCAAGTTGCGTCGCTTCCGTACCGACGGTGGGGCGTAGACGAGTACCTCTGGTGCTGGTGACCCGAGAGCGTCGAGCGTTCCAACCAATTCGAAGGAGCCAAAGAGGGCTGCCATCCCCTCGGAGGGATCTACCTCACCGTCGCGACTTCGCCACTCGACACGACGACACTTGTCGCACGCGGAGACGAGGAGGTCGCCGACGGGGAACTGATTGTGTTCCTGGCATCCGTTGAGTTGATTCAGCTTCATGGTTGCCAAGGTACGACGCAGGTGTGACAGATTCTGTCGTGGTCCTCATCACGCGGGATAATCCACCGCAACTCGGCGGCGCATGTGGGACCCTCACGAGCATGGCCGGCGATGGGACCTTCGACGAGACTCTTGCGCGCACCTACGACGCGGACACTGCGGAGATGTTCGCGCCTGATGTGTTGGATCCGACGGTCGACTTCCTCACCGAGCTCGCCGCTCGACGGCGGGTTCTCGAGTTTGCGATCGGCACAGGGCGCGTTGCGTTGCCGCTGAGCGCAAACGGTGTAGATGTCGCCGGCATCGAGTTGTCCCGGGCCATGGTCGAGCAGCTGGCCAAGAAGCCTGGCGCCGAGCGGATCCAAGTCGTCATTGGCGACATGGCGACGACCAGGGTGGAAGGGGATTTCGGGCTCGTCTACCTTGTGTACAACACGATCACCAACCTCCTCACGCAGGAGGAACAGGTGGCCTGCTTCCTCAATGCGGCGGCACACCTGGAATCAGGAGGTCATTTCGTCCTCGAGGTCGGTGTGCCGGCGCTGAGACGCTTGCCGCCTGGGGAGACATTGGTTGCGTTCGATGTCTCCGATAACCACGTGGGAGTCGACGAATACGACGTCGTGAACCAGCGCCTCACCTCTCATCATCATTGGAGCCCCGGTGGCGCGGCCCGGACCTTTCAATCGGCTCACCGATACGTATGGCCGGCCGAGTGCGACCTCATGGCGCGAATCGCCGGGTTGAGCTTTCGGGAGCGGTGGAGCGACTGGCATCGCGCCCCGTTCACTTCCGACAGCACCTCCCACATCTCGGTTTGGGAGAAGGCGGTCCCGGAGGGCTAGGGGAACACAGCTCCAGCTCGCCCCCTAGCTGCCAGCGTCCTCTTCTCGAGCGATATGTGCCGTTATGTGCGGCTGTTCCGGAGTGCCGGGTACGTTGGCGGTCGTGGTTCGCCTATTCCTTGAAGTGTGGGAAAACTTCTCGAGCTGTTTCTTCGAGTTGGGCTCGTGTTGCCATCCGGTGAGAAGCGAGCAGGTCGTCGAGGAGGGGTTCGGCTGGATTGTGCAGATAGAAAGTGAAGTCGGTTGCCCCGGCTTCGACGTAGCGGCCAATGAGGTCGGTGGTCGCCTCGACAGAAGCGAAGATTGGCTCGTTGGCCCAGCCGGCGAAGTAGCAGCGACGAAGGCTGCTGGGATCTCTGTCTTCGCTGACGCAGATCTCGTCGAGTCGCTCCATTCTCGTGCGGAAGGCCGGAAGAGACTCCTCGATCCCCTTCTCGTACTCGCCAAGCGAAACAACGGCATCAGCGTGTCTGGCAGCGACACGCAGCGACTTCGACGCCTGAGCGGCTACCCAGAGGGGAGGGCGAGGGGACTGTGTCGGATTCGGACGGAACATCGCCTCCGAGAGTTGATAGTGGAAACCGTCATGGGTCACCGTCTGGCCCCGTAGTGCCTCGTCGAGGATTGAGACGGCCTCGCGGAGTCTGTCACCGCGACCAGCAGCATCGAGAAAGTCGATTCCCAACGTTTCGTGCTCAAGCCGATAGTGGCCACCACCAACCGCGACATCCAGCCTGCCCTCAGAGATCTGATCGACGGTCAGGATCGACTTAGCCAGGATTCCAGGGTTGCGGTTGGCCACATTCGTAACCATCGACCCCACACGAATTCGGCTGGTATCGCTAGCCAACGCCGCCAGTGTCGTCCACGCCTCCAGCAACGGGACCTCTGGCGCACTCCCGATGTTGAACTGGTCGATCACCCAGCCGTTGTCCAAACCAATCGACTCGACAAAGAGAAAATCATCCCGAAGCGCCTGAAAAGGAACCGCCTGGAGAATCGTCGCGCCAAACCCCACCGACATAAGCCAATCCTACAAAGCCCCGCCGACCGAGCGGGCCCAAAGGGAACATATGTGCCGATATGCGCTATTCCTCTGGCATCCAGATTCTCCCATTGCACGAATCAGCCGAGTGATGTATGGCTATAAGAGGAGATAGGAGGAGACATGGGGCATCCCAACGAAGAAGTCGCGCGTAGAGCGTGGCACGCCTTCACCGAACGCGACCAGGACAAGATCGTTCAAACCTTCGCCGAAGATATGCAGTATCACCTCGGCGGCGACACCGCGCTTGCTGGCACACGCAAAGGAAGAGACGAATTCCTTGGCCTGGCGGATGCTGTACCCGATCTCAAACCGTCATTCGAGCTGCATGACGTTGTGGCTAATGAAGAGCATGCAGTGATCCTCTTCACGGTGCATCACGAGCGGGAGGGAAAAGGCACTCTGGATGCACCAGGGGTCTGGGTAACACACATAGCTGATGGCAACGTCGCCGAGATCTGGTCGTTTCCCTTCGACCAAGCCGCTGCTAAGGAATTCCTCTCCTAGACGAGTTCTGACACAAAGCCCGAGACGAGTACAAAGCCGGGCAATCCATAGCGCCCTTCGGGCGCTCAATAAGTGCCGATCCTGAGCGGTCTGCGAAAGCGCTCGCTATCCGCTCAGGAATGTTGATCTGCGCTGTTGGGCTCGCGTGTGGGCGGCATCGCAGAGGCCAATCACGCGGCCCGGGTCGTTAGGTAGAGGCCGCTTTGCGGAAGTCGACGACCAGTTTGAGGCCTAGGGCGTCGGCTGCGCGGTGGAGCGTGTCGAGGCTGGGGGTCACTCCGCCGGCTTCGAGTCGAGCGATTGTCGGTTGGGTGGTGCCCATCTTCTCAGCGAGCTCCGACTGCGTCAGTTTGAGGCGTTCCCTCTCTGCCCTGACCCTCGCCCCAAGCTCGAAAGCGTCCTTGGCATCCTGGTAGGCGCGGCGTCGACTTTCGCTGTCACCTCTCCGGCTCTTCAGTTCCGACCAACTGGCCTTCTCAGTCATGTTCGTCCTCCGCTGTGTGCCCTTCTGCGATGCACTTCTCCATCGCCCGGACAGCTCGGTCTATCTCTGCTCGCTCTCGCTGCCGCTGCTTCCGGAACACCGTGAGGAGGATGATCCGCCTACCGGTGACGATGTAGTACGTGATCCGCACCGCATCGCTTTGCGGCCCCAAATAGAACCGCAGTTCCCGAAGCTTGCCTTGCAGTTGTCTCGTGTAGGGCTCGCCAAGTTGCGCTCCGCGGTCAGCGAGCAAGTCGATGTAGAACTCGACCCGACCGAACTGTTCGTCCGGAAGACCTTCGAGCCATTCGACGACCTCCGGTTCCAGCTCGACCGAACCCCACGCCACACGAGACAGTTTGTCATACCAAGGATGGTATATCAAGAGGGTTCCCAAAAACACCCACACGACGCCCGCACCCGCTCGGGACGTGCCGATAGGTAGCGGTCTCGAATATGAGCGATTCCGCCCGGGATCAGTTGATCTGCGCTAGTGGGAGAAGAGCGAGTCATCCTTGATCCGGCCGCGTAGGTTCCCAGAAGGGACTGTCGAGGAGATCGAGATGACGGATCATGACCGGGGCCAGTTGGACACAAGTGGGGCTGAGGTCTATGAGTCCTTGTTTGTACCATCACTGTTTGGGAGATTCGCCAATCCAATAGCGGAGACTGCGCGCATTTCTCCGACCGATGACGTGATCGATGTCGCCTGTGGGACCGGCGCCCTAACCAGAGCCGTACGAGCCAGGACCACGGGTCGTGTGGTTGGTGTTGATATCAACCCAGCGATGATCGCAGTAGCTGGCCGACTTGGCGACGACATCGAATACGTGCAGGGTGATGCTGCCAGCCTGGATTTCGATGACGACACCTTTGAAGTGGCCGTCTCTCAATTCGGCCTGATGTTCTTGGATGATCCGTCGCTGGGTATCAAGGAGATGGGGAGAGTGGCGAATCGGGGGCTGGTGGCAGTGTGGGACTCGATAGAGCGTTCCGACGGCTATCTGAGCATGCAGAAACTGTTCCGGTCCGAGCTAGGGAAGGAAGCCGCTTCCTCGCTCGACGCACCCTTTGCCATGGGCAGTGTTGGTGTCCTCGAGTCCTTGTTCGATGCCGCCGACGTCGAACATGTCGAGTTCATATCGATCGAGGGAACAGGCAGATTCGAGTCGATCAGCCAATGGGTAACCACCGAGGTAAGGGGCTGGACTCTTGGAGATTCCATCTCCGACGCCCAACTCGCCCACCTCACTGAGAAAGCCGAAAGCCATCTCGCCCAGTTTGCAACCGACGACGGAGTCGTATTCGGAATGACCACCAAGGTCGCCACCTGGAAAAGCTAGCCACCCGAAAAGTGCCGATCCCGGATACTCAACGGACTGATCGTTCTCGTCCTCGATTTGGTGATCTGGCCCAGTGACTGCAGCAACTCGACGCGGGTAGCGGTGCCAGCCACGGACTGGTTCGTCAGGGCATAGCCGGAGCAGGCGTTCGGTGGGGGATGGTCCCGGATGCTGTGTATACGGCTCCTGCGAACGCCTCGGTGTAGGTGGTGTTGTCGAGATGGCCTTCGACGGATTCCCAAGGTCTGTGGCTGCGATAGGCCGGGTTGACGCCAAACGGTCGATTGAGAGCGGACCCAATCGGAATGAGCCATTCCGGCCATCGTGCCGGTTCGAGCGGTGGCGAGACGATTCAAGAGCCAAGACTCCAGAATGGCCCGGTCAGGCCATGTGCTGCGAAGATCTCCTCTGCCGTGGATGCGTCAGGCGGATTCCAACCCTCCTCCATCCGGCCCGCGTACCAATCCTTGGACAGCTCATACATCGTCTGTGCGTTCGTCAGGTATCCCCGCTGGTGGCCTGTCTCGTTCAGCCACGCATCGAGCTCGGCCTCCGACCGGAAGCCTTGGATGTTCGCTCACGTGAATCCGATGTCCGCCCAGAATTCGGCTGCAGGCACCAGCATGTGAATCAACCCATTGGGGGAGACGACGCCATTCTGGATCTGCCACTCGACGATGCCGTCACGACCTGTGGCAGTGCCGTCGCCACCGAGCAGAGCCACGATGGCAAGGGCATCCCACGCACAGTTGGCGAACCAGGAGCGCTCCCCGATGTGCGCCCGATAGCCCGTGTCCACTCCGGAGAACGGGTGCGCCATCCAGACTCGGTCGGATCCCGGTAGGAGCGCGATCCTGTGCTCTGCCTCGAGCCTCTCCAGAGAAGCCCGCACGGCTTTGCGGTTCCATCCCCGTGACTCACTGACCCTGGACGCGTCTATCTCAGTGACCCCGCTGGCGAACAGTTGGTACACATGGGCACGGACGGATCGGTCAAACGGTTCCATTCCTCACCCAAAGATGCTCACAGCTCCAGGACCGGCATCTCCTGAGTGTCTTCGATCTTGGTGCCCGGGACGAGCAAGACCGGGAGATGCGAGGTGTCGATCACGCGAGCCGAGACGCTGCGCCAAGCCTCCTCGGTGAAGAGGCGGCGGGTGGCGCCCATCATCACCATCTGTGCGTCGACGTCCCCGGCCGTCGCGATGATCGCTTCCGCGGGGTCGTCACCTTCCACGAATCTCGCCCGGGCTTGAATGCCCTCCGCTTGAAGTGCCGCAACGATGGGAGCTACGACCTTCTGGCCTCTCTCCTCGAGGTATTTGGCTGCCTTCTCCTCAGGGGAGGCGTCGGACGTTGAGTCGTCGAGAAAGGATCTGCGAACGTCGTCATCGAGCGAGTCCAGGAAGGTGCGGGGCACGCGGATCACGGTCATCACAGTCACTTCACTGGTCTCGTCGCTGAGTCTGGCGCAGAGCTCTGACACGGGTCCTGCAGGCAGTACGCCTGTTGTAGCGATCAGGATTCGCACACGAGAACATTAGGGTTTTGAACATCCCTTTGAGAGGTTGAATGCAATGGACGACGAGACGATCAACAAAGTGACTTTCCGGATCCCGAACGCTCTCGCCCTGGTCGGTTCGGCCTCGGGCGAGGAGTGGAATGGGATGACGACATCCTGGATCACGCAGCTGTCTATGGAGCCGGTGCTCATAGGCATTGGTGTCGACAACACAGCGGTGACCCATCGGCTCATCAGCGAAGGAGGGTCGTTCACGGTGAACCTCTGGGACTCCGATGACACCCGTCCCTTCGTGAAGTTCTCCAAGCCCGCCGAGCGAGAGGGGAACACGCTCAACGGCAGAGAGGTCTTTCAAGCCACAACGGGTGCCCCTGTGTTCAAGGAGGCCCTTGCCTGGCTCGACTGCGAAGTCCGTGATTCGAAGGACTACGGGACGCACACCCTGTTTGTTGGTGAAGTCGTCGATGCCGGAATCAATGATGAGGAGCCGCGTGCCGCTGCCATCTCGGACACTCGAATGAAGTACGGGGGAGTCAAGAGAGGCGGTCACTAGCAAATGGATGTATCGGTCGAAGGCAAGGTAGCGGTCGTCACCGGGGCCAGTCGGGGGATCGGTCTTGCGACGGCGATCGAGCTCGCCAAGAGCGGGGCGGCCGGTGTCACCATCACTTCCCGGAAACCCGAGAACTTGGAGGCGGCGCATCAGGAGATGGTGGACGCCGGCATAGCCCCGGACCGGGTGCTAGCCACCGCGGCGCGAGCCGATGACGTCGACGACGCTGAGCGCGCCATGAGCGAGACGCTGGAGCGCTTCGGATCTGTGGACATTCTCGTCAACAACGCCGGGACCAATCCGTCGGCAGGGTTCATCATGGATGTGGATCTCGGGGCGATACAAAAGACCTGGGCCGTCAATCTCCTCGGCCCGCTTCTCTGGTCCCGTGCCGCATACAAGGCGGGCATGGAAGGATCAGGGGGCTCGATCGTCAATGTCGCATCGGTTGCGGGGCTGAGACCGAGCCCGATCATGGGGGCGTACAACGTGTCCAAGGCCGGCCTCATTCACCTCACGAGGCAACTCGCTCACGAGCTTGCTCCCAAGATCCGGGTCAATGCCGTCGCCCCGGGCGTGGTGAGGACGCGGCTCGCCGGCCTCCTTCTCGAGGACGAGGAGACAACGGCCCGGATTCATCCGCTGGAGCGAGTGGGAGAGCCCGAAGAGGTGGCGCGCCTCATCGTGTTCCTGGGCTCCGACGCGAGCTCTTGGATGACGGGGGCCATCGTGCCCATCGATGGTGGCGTCGTTGGAGCTTCTTCGTCGGGGATCAGCTGAGCGGCATCTCGTAGACGGCCGCAGCGACCCCTGTATAATGCCCAGCAGAAGCGCTCATCTAGAGCGGTGGAGGGAACAGGCCCTTTGATACCGCGGCAACCGGCGCTGGTGAGAGCCGACGCACGGTGCCAATGCCTGGAGTCGATGAGCTGACCATGAGCCGAACGGCAGTTGGGCTCACGGCGCTCACCAGCGTTTCAACAGGAACAAGTGAGGAGCCAGTGAGCCAGTCAGAGGACACCTTCTACATCGATGACGGAGTAGCGCAATGACGTCGTACTCCGATGCCGTCGAGTCCGGGATCGTCATCTTCGATGGGGCGACCGGCACCAATCTGCAGACAGTCGGTCTCACGGCCGAGGACTTTGGTGGGCCGCAGTTCGAAGGATGCACCGACATCCTCAATGTCACCCGCCCTGATGTGATCAAAGATCTCCATCGTTCCTTTCTCGAGGTGGGTGTCGATGTCGTGGAGACCAACACTTTCGGGGCTTTCGCCGTCCCCCTTGGCGAGTACGGAATCGCCGATCGCTCATTTGAGATCGCCTACGAGGGCACGAGGCTGGCGCGTGAGGTGGTCG
>QQVI01000163.1 GCA_003388545.1 Actinomycetota bacterium | reverse complement strand
GCTCGGTCGAGGCGTCGCTCACCGGCGCCGTGATCAGCACGCCGGACGGACCGCTGGAGCTGGGCGACCTGACCATGGTCAACGAGTTCTACGGGTGCTTCGCCGGCTAGCCGACCACCTGTCGGGCGCACTCGAGCAGGGCGGCAACCGCCCGGTCGACGTCGTCTTCGTCGGTCGCCCAATCCGACACCGAGATCCGCATTAGGCGCTCACCATCGACGGTGGTGCCGCTGAAGTAGGCCTCTCCGCCGGTGCGAACACAGTCCATGATCCGGTCGGCAAGGGACTCGTCTTCGCCGTTCGGGCCTAGCCAGCGCACCAAGACTTGATTGAACACAACCTCATTCTCGATCCGGGCCAATCCGCTTTCGGCCAGCTGCTCTGCAAACCGTCGGGCCAATGCGTGGGTCCGGAAAACGAGGTCGTCGACGCCTTCACGGCCAAGAGACCGCAGGGTGGCGTAAAGCGCAAGTCCCCTCGCTCGCCTGGAGAACTCAGGATTCCAGTCCATGGGATCGCGCGTCTCGCCGTCGGACTGCACGAGATACGAGGCCGTCGTGCTCATCGCCGCCCGGTGGGCGGCAGCGTGTCTGCAAATGGCAATCCCGGAGTCGTAGCCGACGTTCAGCAGCTTGTGGGCATCTGTCGACCAGGAGTCGAGACGCTCGAGTCCCTCCGTCATCTCCCGATGCGACGATGCGGCCCGCGCCCACAGGCCGATGGCCCCATCCACGTGCACCCACGTGGCATCGCCACGTTCTCGATGGCGGTCGGCGATATCGGCAACTTCTGCGAAGGGGTCGAACGACCCGGTATTGATCTGGGCAGCCTCCACGCAAATGATCGTTGGGCCTTCCAGGTCAGCCAATGCTCGTTCGAGGGCTTCGGGGACGATGCGTGCCTGATCGTCACACTCGATGGGGATCGCCGTCTCGGTTCCGAGACCCAGATAGCGAAGAGACCGGAGCACTGTCGTGTGACCATCCTCTTTGACGAGGACGTTCACCTTCGGAGCGTTCTGCAATCCCAGGGCTTCGACGTCCCAATCAGTCTCCCGCAGGACGTGGTTGCGCGCGGCGGCGAGGCAGGTGAAGTTGGCCATCTGACCGCCGGTCACGAGACCCACCGACGACTCGCTCGGGAGGTCGAGCAACTCGAGGAGCCAACCCACCGCTACTTCCTCGATTGCGGCCACGCCGGGGGTCACCGGGAAGAGGCCGGTGTTCTGGTCCCAGGTAGATGCGAGCAGGTCGGCGCCATACGAGGCGGGGTGAAGGCCACCGATCACGAACCCGAAGAAGCGTCCGGTGGCGTGACTGGTCACGTATGGCTCGACCTGCCGGGCGAGGTCCGCTACCACCATCTCAGGTGCAGCGCCCCTCGTCGGCATCGGGCCACCGAGTGCTCTGCGCAGATCGTCCGGGTCGACTGACTCCGGGTAGACACGCCGTTGTTGCAGCGACTGGAGATACTCCAAAGCCGGGGCCATGGCGGCGTCGATGACTCTCTGCCAATCGGACTGTCTCAAGTGCCTCCTCAGACTTCCCGGACGTCGATGATAAGAGCAGGTTCGGTCAGGGTGTTCTCGTACGAGGCGGGTCGTCCAAGTCTTCGCGCGGCAGGTCGGGCTGTTCTGTCGGAGCCCAACGCTCCCCATCCCATTCGAAACGGTGAATCGAGTCGAACGGCTCACCGTCTGAGACCGTCAGTGCTACCTCGATGCTGACGAGATTCTCGCCCTCGCTCTCGATGTCGGTGACGTTGACGATCACTCCACGGCCACCATCGACGGAGCCCTCGGAGATCAAGCCGGCCGCCTCGGCCGCCGACACGAACTCGGCATCCGGCACCGCCCTTTCAATGGCCGCCTTGGTCTCATCGGTCATTGCAGTCAGAGCAGCGCCTTCCCCGTCGGCGAGAAAGTCCTCGATCTCCGTCACCACATAGACGACGAGTCGTTCGCATTGGCGCCCACAGGCCACATCGATGGCCTGAGCCGACATCTTGGCGAAATCGTCGGCGCTGGGCTCGACCATCGACGAGCAAGCCGACGTAATTGCGGCCACGATCATCAACAGGATGAGCTGGGGTCTCACCCATCGCCCCTTACGTTCGCTACTGGGTCAGCTGACGTCTATGTCAGCCAGCCACTTCTCCGTGCTCTCGATGTCAGTGAGGTTCGAGTTCCACAGAGGAGCCCGCTCCGGGTGGTACCGGGAACCGATCGGAATCGAGTATTCGCCCGTCTCGTCATAGGTCCTCTCCCTGCCGAGCAGGCGGCGGAAAACTGCCAGGGCTTCATCGCGGTCAGCCACGGGCATCCCGTCATAAACACGACCGGAGAACATGTCCAAAACTTGCTCCCGATACTTGCGATGGGCCATGTACGCGAACGCAAGTGGGTTCTCCCAGAACGTGTCGATCATGTCCTCGAGCATGTCGATCGCACGCTCGGTGTGATGCATGTAGTCCTGGAAGGGGTTGTCCGAGTCACGACCCTTGCCGTCTAGCCAACCCATGACCTCGTGTGTTGCCAGGCCCGCCTCTTTCATGGCGACGTAAAGACCGAAGGAGAAGATCGGGTCCACGAAGCGGTGCGAGTCACCGATGCAGATGTACCCCGGACCGGCGAACTTGCGGACCTGGAAGGAGTAGTTGGGCACCACGTGGGGCTCCTCAACCAGCTCGACGTCATCGGGCACCCTCGAAGCCAGACCCTTGTTGAGTGTCTTCAGTTCCTGCTTGATGAAATCGGCCTGGTTCAAGCCGCTGTCGCGGTAGTAGGCAGCCGGCACAACTATCCCGACGCTCGTTACCTCTTGATCGAGCGGGATGGCCCACGCCCAGTGGTACTTCTCTTTGTAGAAGATGTGGGTGTTCCCCTCACCGTGCTCCCGATCGCTGCCGTCGTTGCGCTGATAGGAGGCGATCTGTGAGAACAGGGCGATCTGCTTGTCGTAGGACCCTTTGTACTTCGGACCGGTCGCCTTTCGGTTGGCGAGGAACGTGGCCTGGCCCGAGCAGTCGAGTGTGATCTCAGCGGTGAGATCGATCTCTTTCTTGTGACCGTTCCCGTTCTCACTGACCTCAACCCGGGCACCACGGACAGTGCCGTCCTCGTCGACGATTGGTTCGGTAGCGCGCCCGTCGAGAAGCTCCGCTCCCCTGCTGAGAGCCTCTTTGAGAAGCTCCGCATCGAACACGCTTCTCTTCACCGAGTAGGTGTGCACCTCGTGCAGCTCCATGTCATCGGTGCGCTGCATCACCGGGACCCACCAGTCAGAATTGCCCTGGCTGCCAAAGACATTCACTCCGTGCTTGACGGTGTGGTCGTTCTTCGTGAGCTTCTCGTGGATGCCGAGCTCCCGAACTATCTGGCCACCCTCACCTGTCATCGCCTCACCGACGTGATACCGCGGGAAGGTCTCCCGCTCCACGATCACCGGTCTGACGCCTTGCTCGATGAGACGGAGAGCCGTAGTGGCTCCAGCCGGACCCCCGCCAATAATCAGAACATCTTGTTCAGCCAACCCCATTTTTCGCTCCTTAGAGGGCGTGTTTCTTCGGAGCCGCCCCACCGACTCCTCGGCAAACACTATAGAGCAGTTCGGACACAGTCGATAGGGCGAATGAGACGATCTAGTCTGACGCCGGTGGAGGGTGGACGATGGGAACCATGACTGGCGGCGAAGTGCTGTTCTATGTGCTGCTCGATCTCGCCCTGATCCTCGTTGCGGCCAGGGCGCTCGGCTATCTCTTCGTGCGCATGCGTCAGCCCCGCGTTGTCGGCGAGATCGTGGCCGGCGTCCTGCTCGGGCCCACTCTCTGGGGGACGATGACCACGGAGGTGTTCCCGAGCCAGTCGGTCTCGGTTCTCGGCGGGATCGGCCAGTTCGGTCTGCTCCTCTTCTCCTTCCTCGTCGGCCTCGAAGTCGAGATACCGCCTTTGAAGGAGCGGCTACGGACAGTGGTCATCGTTGGGTTGGGCGTCGTCTTGATCCCGGTGTTGTTCGGCTTCGCCATCGGGCCGGCTCTGAGCAATCCCACCTTTCAGGTCGAAGGCACCTCGGACACTGGTTTCGTTCTCTTCGTGGGGGCCATACTCGCTGTCACAGCCCTTCCGGTGATGGTTCGGATCCTTCAAGAGAAGGGCCTGACGCTTTCCAGACTCGGCGCCGTTGGCATCGCGGCCGCGTCAGTGTGCACCGTGGCGATGTTCGTGACGTCGTCAGTCGCCTCTTCGGTGTCGCAGGGCGAGGGCACCGGCCCGATCGTCCTCAAGCTGGGTGCTACGGCCGGCTACCTGGTGGGGATGATCTACCTGATCAGACCTATATCCCGTCGGCTCATCGCTCCGTTCCGGAAGACAGGTGAGCTGGATGCCAGCGTCCTGTCCCTTCTCTTCATCGTTCTGGTCATATCTGGTGTGATCGCCCAGGGCTTGGGGCTGACTGTGATCGTCGGAGGGTTCATGGCCGGGGTGATCCTGCCTGCCCGCAAGCCGCTCTTCGCCATCCTCGACGCCAGGTTCGGGCATTTCACCGCTGCGATTCTCTTGCCCGTGTTCCTCGCCGTGTCAGGCCTTGCGACCGACTTCAGATCCCTCACCACCAATGCGATCGGTGGCCTGATCGTCCTCCTCGCGGCAGCAATCGTCAGCAAGTGGGCAGGAGGTGCTGTCTCGGCACGGCTCGGAGGCATGTCCTGGTCCGACGGCAATGTCATTGGAATCCTCATGAACTGCCGTGGGTTGATGGTGCTCGTAGTCGCGCTGGTTGGCATCCAGGATGGGGTGATCACACCGACACTTCAGCTGGGAGCCGTGTTGATCGCACTAATCACAAACGCCATGACAGGCCCCCTGTTCGATGCCTCGATCAGACGCACTCCGGTGAGCGCCGAGACGTGAGCCGGATCCGAGTAGGGGTCATGTGCCTCGGGACTTCGTTCCCGGCCTGGCAGGCCGAGGCCATCCGCGAGCTGATGAGACTGCCTGAAGTCGAGATAGGCCTGCTCATCCTCCCAGATCGGGCCGATTCGCCCGGTGGCATCCGGCGCCTCCTGGCAGAGCCGCGACATCTCCTGTGGAACCTCTACAACAAGGGCTATATCCAGAGACGCTCTGTGGCTTCACGATCGGTCGACATGAGCGACGAGCTCAGAGGGGTGCCGGACATCATTTGCCAGACCCTTCCCGTGGGCCGGTTTGGCGAGGCCCTTTCCGAGGAGGATCTCGAGGTGATCAGAGGGCACGACCTCGACGTGATTCTCCGTTTCGCATTCGGGATCCTCAAAGGGGACATCCTCGAAACACCCCGCTATGGCGTCTGGTCGTTCCATCACGGCGACGAGAGGGAGTATCGGGGCCAGCCGCCCGGGTTCTGGGAGATGATGGAGGGCGAGACGACGGTCGGGACGATCCTGCAGCGGATCACCGAGCGGCTCGACGGCGGGACGGTTCTCGAAAGAGGCCGTTTCAAGCTCACGCCCCACTCCTATCGCAGGACGCGGGATGAGGCCTTCTCCGGAGGAGCCGTCTTCGCGTCGATCGCGGTCCGCCGAATCCTGTCAGGAGACATGTCCAGAGTCGACGCTGCACCATCCACCACGGAGGCGCCTTTGCGCCGGTCTCCGTCGAACACGACGATGCTCCGATTCCTCCTTCGACAGATGGCTGCCTTCCTGAGGTCCCAGTGGCAAGGGATGGCACTCGCCTCGAAATGGTCGGTGGGCATAGCGGACGTGCCGGTTGCGTCGCTCCTCGAGGGAGCCGTGCCGGAATTCTCCTGGGCACCCGAGCAGGGGAAGAGTCGCTACCTCGCCGACCCTTTCCTCGACCCCACCGGAGCAACATCGACAGTGCTGGTCGAAGACTATGACCATGACTCCCACCGCGGGGTCATATCTGCCTTGGACCTCGACGGTGACAGGGTGGCACGACCGGTTCTAGACGCTGGAGTGCACGCCTCCTACCCGTACCTTCTCACTCGAGATGGCGATGTCTATTGCATCCCGGAGACCTACCAGGCGGAGGAGGTGAGGCTCTACCGATCACTTTCGTTCCCGGAGAAGTGGGAGCTCGCCGGAGTGCTCCTCGGCGGCGGCCGCTTCCTGGATCCCACGATCGTCCGGCATCGGGATCGGTGGTGGCTCTTTTGCACCTACGAGGGCGCCGACTCCAACACCAAGCTCTACGCCTTTCACTCCATCGACTTAGAGGGGCCCTGGGAGCAGCACGTGCTGAACCCGATCAAGTGCGACGTCACCTCATCCAGGCCCGGCGGAACACCCTTCATGGTGGATGGGTCGCTCTTCCGCCCCGCACAGGACTCCTCATCGAGTTATGGCGGAGCGGTCGCCATCAACCGTGTCGATAGGCTCGACCCCGACGGGTTCGAGGAGACCATTGTCACCCGGATCGGCCCTCTTCAGACCGGTAGATATCGGGCCGGCATACACACCGTCTCCGGTCATGGCGAACGGACCGTTGTCGACGGACGCCGCGATGTGTTCGTGTTTTCGGCCTTCCGCCGCGAGCTGAAGGGGCGGCTCCGGCGCCTCCTCAGACGGCGATGACTTCGGCTTCGACCCCCAAACGTGCCAGGTCGGCCGTGATCTCCTCGATGTAGATCGGGTTCATCACTACAACCAGCTCGGGCGCGATCTCGACCAGCTCCTCGGGAGCGACGATCTGGTGCCCGGTGCCAGCCATGTACATACCGTGCTTGTTCGGGTTGATGTCGACGGCCGCCACGACGTTCTCACCGGCCGAGACCAGGAAGGACACCCCTTTCGAGCTTGCTCCCCAAATCACCGCACGGCCACCGCCGGCCGCGACCCCGGAGAGGCGGCTCTGCCAGGCTTCGACCACGTCGCGGTATGTCGAGGAGAAGTGATCGACACCCTTCTCCAAACGCTCCAGATCGTCCGGGGCAGATTGGCCGGGTCCACTCGGGCCGGCCGGCCGAGCCTCGAGCAGGAGATACTGGTCGTCATAGGCGAGCGTGACACCGAGCACCTCGAACCCGCACTGCTGGAAGAGGCGTGTGAGCGAGCCCTCCGAGAAGTACGAGCAGTGCTCGTAATAGACATCCCAAAAGGCCGCTTCTTCGAGGACTCGCATCGTGTCCGGCAGCTCGAAGAGGAGGACCGTGTCGAGTCGATCACCCAGAGCCTCCCTGATCAGCGTGAGGAACTCCTGGACTTCGGCAACGTGCTCGAGCGTATGACGGCACACAATGGCGTCTGCCTCGAGCGGTCCGTAACTGCCGTCGAACCACCCGGGTACCCAGCTGAGCCTCTCCTCGTAGCCCGGGTCGATCCGAGCCGGGTCGACTCCAGGGTCGATTCCAATCCCCGAGCCGATCCCCGCATCGGCCATGTACGTGAGGAACTCGCCCTTCCCGCAGCCGATCTCGATCACTCGTTTGCCCCGGAGGTCGTGGCGATCGACCCAATCTGTCGCCACACCCCGAGCGAACTCGACAAATCGCTTTGAGAAAGCCTGGGTCTCCTCATATCGATCTGAGTACTCGGTCATCTTCTCGTCGAACGAGTCGTTCTGTATGAAGCCACAGGTCCTGCAGAAGGCCATGCTCAACTCGCCGGTTGGGAATCGGATGGCCTCGGTTTCGTCGCCGACGAGCAGACAGCTGTTCACGGGGACGCCACGCTGGTGGTGGAAGAGATAGAGGTTGCCGGACCCACAAGCCCGGCATCTTGCCTCTGTCACCGGCCCGGTCCCCCCGCTTTCCATCTCAGGTCATCGCGCAACCGGCCCTCGGCAAAGAGCTGCTTGATGTGCCGTATCCGCATGAACCGATCGCCCTCGAGGTCTTCGAGCTTCAGGCCGTGTCGCTGAAATGCCTCATAGAGCTCCTCGATGCCCTTCCGAACCGTCCAACGGGGGCGCGCATCCGGGAACGCCTCTTCGAACTTCGCACAAGTCACCCGGTAGCTTCTCGGGTCGTTGACCGCCTCGTCCGACATAGTGACCTCGGATCCCGGGACGACTTCGCTGACCAGCTTGGCCACATCTCTGATCTGATAGTTCTCCTCGGTCGCTCCGATGTTGAAAGCCTGACCGTGGACTTGGTCGCGCCTCGCCTCGACCATCGCCAGGAACGCTCTCGCCACGTCCTCGACGTGGACTAGAGGCCGCCAGGATGAACCGTCGCTCTTGAGGAACACCTTTCCGGTGGTGAACGCAAAGCCCGTGAGGTTGTTGACTGCCACGTCGCCCCGGAGTCGAGGAGACACGCCATAGGCCGTTGCATTGCGCAGGAAGACCGGGCTGAAGTCATCGTCGGCGAGAGGTGCCAGATCTCGCTCGCTGAGGATCTTCGATTCCCCGTAGGGCGTCAGTGGGTTGAATGACGCGGACTCGCCGATGTAGTCCTCCCCCTGCGCCCCATAGAGGCTGCAAGAGGAAGAGAAGAGGAAGCGCTCGACGCCCGCATCCTTGGCTGCGCGGGCGAGGGAGACCGTCGCCCGGTGATTGATCTCCATGGTTGCTTCGGGGTTCAGATCACCCACGGGATCGTTCGAGAGCGCAGCAAGGTGAACGACAGCGTCATAACCGACCAGCTGCTCGGAGGTCACGTCCCTGATGTCGGATTCGATGGACGGGATTGGATCCGGGCCCCCGCCGAATGCGCACTCACCGAAGAGCCCGCTGTCCAATCCGATTACCTCATGCCCTGCGGCCTGGAAAACCGGCGTCAGAACGGCACCGATGTATCCGTCGTGCCCGGTGACGAGTACCTTCAAGAAATCCCCCTTATACCGGGGATGACATTAGCCGCGAGCCCGAATGACTCAACCAGGCTCAAGCGTTGGCGCGAGGGCGAAGCCTCCAAATGACGATGGCGGCGATCATGGAGAGCGCAGCGGCCGTAAGGGTGACAGGCTTGGCCCAGGAACGACTCACAGCCAGATCCCCCTCGAGTGACGACATCACTCTCCACTCCAGGTCGCGCGGCGCCTCGTTCTTCTCCGCGGCCATGGCGCGGAGTTGACGGCCGGTCTTGGCCATCGCAGCGTGGCGAGCCTGACATTTGAGACAGGACGCAGTGTGATGGTTGAGAGGCCAGATGACGTCCGTGCCGTCCAGAGCGCTGTTGGCGACAAACGGGGCGGCGACTTCACACGCGATCGCCATCAGACATCCTCCAGCATTCGAGCCAGGCGGCTACGGGCCCGGTGCAAACGGACTTTGGCCGCGGTGACCGTGATGCCCAGTGACTCGCTGATCTCGGCGTGAGACCACCCGTAGATGTCTTTGAGAACCACGATCTGCCGCTGTCCCTCAGGCAGGGCGTTGAGGGCACGTCGCAGATCGGTCCTCAGCTCGGCGATCTCGCCTGCTATCTCGGGGTGCTCGGAGTCGAACGGGGCGGCAAGCTCACCGACCTCGTCGAGCGATGACCCTGCGTGCCGCTTCGCCTTCTTCTTCTGGGTCCAAGCAGTGTTGACGGTGATCCGATGGAGCCAGGTGGAGAACTGGGAATCACCGCGGAACCCGGGTAATGCCTTCCAGGCGCGGATCAGCGCCTCCTGAGAGATATCCGCCGCCAGATGTGGGTCGCCGACGAGCCGGCGGGCCAATGTGTAGACCATGTCTCCGTGCTCTCTGACCAGTGCGGCGAATGCGGCGCGATCACCGCTCCTCGCTCTGGCCAACAACTCTTCTTCTCTGGCTTGTTCGACCGTGCGACCCTCCATCTGGTTACTCCTCGGAGTACGTGACCCTCGCGGTGAGGAACACGGTCTCACCACGCTCGAGAGTCACTTCACAACTCGCTCCGGATGAATCGACAACCACGTCGACCGGGGTGGCTGGCGGCAAGGGGTTCCTGAATCTGATCTTTGCCGATGCGAAGGGTCGTTGCGCCGGCCGGCCGCCGCCGGCTGCGTCGAGCGCCCACGCTGCCTGAAGGAGGCCGTGGGCTATGACCCCCGTCAGCCCGGCGTGTATTGCGGCGTCATGGTCCCAGTGAATCGGGTTCCAGTCGCGAGTCGCCCCTGCGTACCTGACGAGGTCCAAACGGGATGCGGCCTTCTGGCCGCTCTCGGGGAAGCCCCTGTCCTCGGCTTTGACAGCCGGGCGGTCTGGTGCGTCGGCTGCGGGATCCGGCTTCGAGGCGGACACGAGAAACAGCGATGTGCCGCTGGCGAGGTCCCCGCCGTCACCGTCGATCACCTCGAGGTCGAATGTGACGAACCAGGTTCCCTCTCGTTCCCTGACCCGAGAGACCGTGCCGACAACACTGACATCTCGCTCCAACCCGAGCGGGCCGTTCCATGCGAACGATTGGTCACCATGAAGCACGGAGTAGCCGTCGAGCAACCGGAGCAAGTCCGGAGCAACAACGAATAGGGCTGCGGAGATGAAGGAGGGCGGAGCCGCCTCGGTCCATGGATCGGGGCCCATGTCGACGGCTGCAATGAACTCCCTGACCTTCTCCAACCCGATTCGCATCGGATGGGGCCCAAAAGACTGGCCCTCCAACGTGGCGAGGTCGATCATCGGAGTGTCATGGTACGGCAAAGGGACCCCTTGGGGTCCCCTTGCGATTCGAACCGGTGTTATCGGGTCTCGCGATGAGCCGTGTGCTCGCGGCACCAACGACAGTACTTCTTGAGCTCCAGACGGTCCTGGGTGTTCGTTTTGTTCTTGGTTGTCACGTAGTTCCGCCGCTTGCACTCTGTACAAGCCAGAGTGAGGGGCGGTCTCTTATCCGAAGGCATTCTTCACCTACTTGAGGATCTTGGTGACACGGCCAGCGCCCACAGTCCGGCCACCCTCACGGATAGCAAACCGGAGACCCTCATCCATAGCGATCGGAGCAATCAACTCAACAGTCATC
>QQVI01000097.1 GCA_003388545.1 Actinomycetota bacterium | reverse complement strand
CATCGCGGTGTTGGCGATCGCCCTTGCGTCGCCGTATCCAGGAGTGTCCGTGACGCCCAAATAGGCCTGCTCTATCCGATAACCCCTGTATCGGAAGTAGGACTGCGCCTTCTTACCCACGGCGTAGACGAGAACGTCCACGTTTGCCTTCTGCAGTTCGACGATCCGCGTCTCGGCCAGCCGGATGATGTTCGACGCGTAGGCGCCTGCCATCCCGCGATCGGACGAGACGATCAGTACGCCCACGGTCTTCACGTCGCGTCGCTCGAGTAGCGAGTGCGACATGCCCGCCCCGGCAGCACCTACGTTCTCGATGACTTCGATCAGCTTCCGTGTGTAGGGCTGGGAGGCGAGCACTCTCGCCTGCGCCTTGGGGATGCGGCTTGCCGCGATCAGCTCCATGGCGCGCGTGATCTTCTTCGTCGCCTCGACGCTCTTGATCCGGCGTCGGGTATCGCGAAGCTGGGCGGAGGCCATTAGTGCTTCTTCACCTATTCCTCGTCGACAGTCTTCTCGAAGCTCGCGGCGAACTCCTCGATCGCCTTCTCGAATTCGTCGCCTTCGGGAAGCTGTCCCGTCTCTCTTATGTGGGCGAGCATTGCGCTGTGGCGGGTCCGGAAGACCTCGCGCATCTCCTCCTCGAAGCGGTGGACATCGTCGACATCCACATCGTCGAGATGCCCCTCGGTGACGGCATATATGGCGACGACCTGCTCCTCGACGGGGATGGGCTGATATTGGGGCTGTTTCAAGATCTCGACCACGCGACGTCCCCGCTCCAACTGGGCCAGAGAAGTGGCGTCGAGCTCCGAGCCGAATTCTGCGAAAGCGGCAAGCTCCCGGAACTGGGCGAGGTTGAGGCGCAGCGGTCCGGCGATCTTCCTCATCGCTTTGATCTGGGCGGCACCACCCACGCGCGACACCGACGTACCCGCGTTGATGGCCGGTCGAATCCCCTGATAGAAGAGGTCTGTCTCCAAGAAGACCTGACCGTCCGTGATCGAGATCACGTTCGTCGGGATGTAGGCGGAGATGTCATTGGCTTTGGTCTCGATCACCGGTAGCCCGGTCAAGGAGCCACCTCCGAGCTCGTCGGAGAGCTTGGCGCAGCGTTCGAGGAGCCGGCTGTGCAGATAGAAGACATCGCCGGGATATGCCTCGCGCCCGGGGGGCCGACGGAGCAGCAGGGAAATCTCCCTGTACGCGACTGCCTGCTTGGAGAGGTCGTCGAAGACGATCAGGGCGTGCTGGCCCTGATACATCCAGTGCTGGCCGATGGCGGAGCCCGCATACGGCGCATACATCTGCAGCGCCGGAGCCGATGACGACGGAGCGTTGACGACCACGGTGTATTCCATGGCGCCCGCCTCTTCCAGCGCGGCCACGACCTCGGCCACCGTCGATGCCTTTTGACCGATGGCTACGTAAATGCACTTGACCGCGTCCGGCGTGCCCTGGTTGACCTTCTGGTTGATGATCGTGTCGACGAGAATCGCCGTCTTACCTGTCTGGCGGTCACCGATGATCAGCTGTCGCTGGCCCCGTCCGATCGGGGTCATCGCGTCGATCGCCTTGATGCCGGTTTGGAGCGGCTCCGACACCGGCTGCCGCTCGACCACGGAGGGCGCCTGCGTCTCGAGAAGTCTCCGCTCACTCGTCTCGATTGGCCCTTTCCCATCGACCGGATTGCCGAGCGGATCTACCACCCGGCCCAGCAAGCCGTCGCCGACCGGCACAGAGAGAACGGTGCCAGTTTGCTTGACGGGGTCACCTTCCTGAATGTGGCTCGCTTCACCGAGAATCACGACACCGAGGTCGTTCTCGTCGATGTTCAATGTCACACCGGTGAGACCACCGGGGAACTCGAGCAGTTCGGACGCCATCACCGATGGGAGGCCTCTGACGCGTGCAACGCCGTCGGCGATCGAAGTGACATAGCCCACGGTTTCCTTGCTGACTTCAGGCTTCCAGCCTTCGAGCTGGGACCGAAGCGTCGAGGTGATCTGATCGGCTGTGATGGTCACATCAGGCATAAAACGTCCTCACTAACGGCTCTGTACGGCATTGCGGAGCGACTGGAAGCGGCCGGCGACCGAACCGTCGATGACGGTGTCGCCGACACGGGCGACGATCCCGCCGACCACTGACTCGTCGACCACGGCCTTGACTTCGAGTTTCTTGCCGGTCGCCTTGCCGAGAGCCGCGGCAAGACGTTCGATCGTTTGATCGTCTAGAGGCACTGCCGACCGGATCTCGGCGACTGCTCGATCCCGAGAAGCTGCCGCAATCTCGACGAGCGCCCGGGCTATGGAAGGAAGCTCGGAAGCACGATCCTGATCGACCAGGAGGTGGACCAGGCCCACGGTGAGGGAAGAGGCCTTCCCACCCAGGAGATCGTCGACTATTGCGGTCTTCTTGTCGTTCGGGAGCTGAGGGTCGGTCAGGGCGCTGCGCAGCTCTGGCGAAGATTCCAGCGTCTCGGCAATGGAGAACAGTTCACTCTCCACCGATTCGAGCGAGCCTTCGGCGCGAGCCAACTCCAGGAAGCCCTTGGCGTATCCGTTGATCCGGTCGTCCACTTACATCTTCTCCAGCTCGGCCAGGTATCGGTTGACCAAAGCCTGATGGGCCGACGCATCCAGCGACTCGCCCACTATCTGGCTGGCCAGGTCGACCGAGATGTTGCCGACCTCTTTGCGCGCTTCGGAGAGAGCCCTGTCCTTCTCGGTCTCAGCCTCTTGACGGGCCTTGGCGAGAATCTGCTCGGCGTCGGCCTCGGCCTTCGCGATGACTTCGGCTCTCATCTGCTCGGCGGTGGCGCGGGCATCCTCGATGATGCGGTTGCCCTCGGCCTTGGCGTCAGCGAGTTGGGCCCGGTAATCCGCCAGGAGACTCTCGGCCTCCTGCTTGGCCTTCTCCGCTTCCGAGAGCTGACCCGCGATGGCCTTCTGTCGCTGCTCGAGCATCCGGTTGAACGCCGGGACGGCCCACCGCCAGACGAAGAAGAAGACGATCGCGAAAGCGATGATCCCCGCGATCAGCTCGTTCAGCGGCGGGAGTAGAAGATCGAGGCCGCCCCCACCGCCTTCTTCCGCCTCTTCGGCGGCGAAGGTGAGGATCTGGGCGAACAAGTCCATCAGCCCCCCAAGAAGAAGAGTACGAACCCGATGAGGGCCAGCGCCTCAGTGAAGGCGATACCCAGGAACATCGTGGTTCGGAGCATTCCGGCTACTTCGGGCTGACGGGCCATGGCCTGCACCGTGTTACCGGCGACGATGCCGACACCGATGCCTGGGCCAATGGCGGCCAGGCCGTATCCGACTACGTTGAGGCTTCCGGTGATGCCACCGCCTGCCTCCTGAGCGAGGACCTGCGCTGCGGCGCCAACCACTGCGAGAACTGCGTCCATGCTGCTTCCTTTCTATTTCCCTCTCGTGGATTTCCTACGAGACCTTTTGTGACTTTCAGTGCTCCGGATGGACCGAAGTCTGTATGTAGACGGCGGACAACAAAGTGAAGATGTACGCCTGCAGAACCGCGACCATGATTTCGAAGAGGTAGATGCCGAGCCCCAGGGCGAACCAGAGAAGACCTGTGGCTCCCTTCACCGGTATCTCGCCGATGTTGATCACGAATACGTAGCCGGTCACCAACAGCAGTGACAGCATCACGTGCCCCGCCACCATGTTGGCGAAGAGTCGGACCGCGAGCGAGAACGGCCGGATGAAGAAGATGGAGAAGAACTCGATGATTCCGACGAGCCAGCGCATTGCGACGGGGACCGACTTGGGCCAGACGATGTCGGTGAAGTATGAGAAACCGTTCTTGGCAAAGCCCACTATCACGAAGATGAGCCAGGTCACTATGGCGAGGAACGCCGGAATCGCCATCCTCGAGGTGATCGGGAAGTTCACCAGCGGCGTCACTTCGAAGAGGTTTCCAATCAGGATGAAGAGGAAGATCGAAAGCAGGTAGGGGAAGTACTTGACCCCTTCGGGCCCGATGATTCCAACTGCGACTTCGTCGCGAACATATCCGACGATCGACTCGATCGATAGCTGGAACTTAGACGGCTTGAGGGATGGCTTCCGGAAAGCGAAGTAGAGAAGGGCGATCACGATCAGTGCGGCGACGAACATGAGCACGATCGTTCGGTTGACCTGGCCGAAGATGTTGGGAAGGACGAACAGCTCCGTCACGTCCGCCGGGGCACAGACCGGCTCGTTTACGTAGTCACACTCTTCGAGTGCCAGGATCACGCGGTCCAATCCAGATTCCTTTCTCGTCCTTTAGAAACGGCCACCGCCTCCCACGACAACAGCACCAGGTAGGCGACCACAGCCGTGATCCCAAAAGCAGGGCGATCGATATCGACGACGCTCGCGATGAGCAGCATCGAGAAAACGATCAACGCCAGCCGTAGGAAAAAACCGAACAGGGCGGCGGCATGATAAACCGACAGGCTCACCTTGGCCGAAATCGACAGAATCGCCCCGGCAAGGAGGAAATTGACGACGACTACGGCACTACCGAGTGCCGAGCTCCAGACTCCCAGCCACCCGGAGATGAGGCCGAAGACGATCATCAGGACCGGCGCCACCCAGACGGCGCGCTTCGCGGTGTTGCGGGCCAGGACCGACTCGACGGCCACGGGCTGATGATCAACGGCCACGAGGGTTCTCATCGATTCGCTTGGAGTACTCCCAGACCCTCATGAAGCCGGAGTAAGAGCCGGCCACGATGCCGATGATCACGAGCCATGGCTCCGTGCCGAAGATGTGATCTGCGCCATAGCCGAGCAGGGTCCCGGCGAGGACCGAGCTGATGAATGAGCCGCCCTCCATCCATCCGTCGTTGACCGCGCTCGTGGTTTGCTTGGTGATTGAGTCTTGCTTCACAGGATCCTTGTGAAAAGTTTCACAAAGGCTATCCGCCAATGTTTTTCAGGACAAATCCAACCTAGCAAAGCACTAGCTGCACACCTAAACGTGACCAACGAAGTCGGCAGGATAGGGAGTGAACTCCGCGGCCAGCTCGCCGACACGTCCCCTCACTTCCATCAGCGCGCCCTCGTCATCGCGTTCTTTGAGGGCTCGGGCGATCAGGCCGGCCACCTCCGCCACCTGGGCTTCCTTCATCCCCTGGGTAGTGACGGCCGGAGTTCCGATGCGAAGCCCTGACGCCCGGAACGGCGGGCGGGGATCATCGGGGATCGTGTTGAAGTTGAGCGTGATCCCAACGCCGTCCAGCATCCTCGCCGCCTCTTTCCCGGTCAGCTCCTCGTCGACCGATCGGAGGTCGACCAGGAACAAGTGGTTGTCGGTTCCCCCGGACACGACCCGGACGCCCTCGTCCTGCATCGTCTCCGCCATCGCGGCGGCGTTGGCGATTATCTGGTCGGTGTACTCGTGGAACTCGGGCTGCATGGCCTCGAGGAAGCAAACCGCCTTGGCGGCGATCTGTGACTCGATGGGCCCGCCCTGCGCATTGGGGAATATCGCCTTGTTCACCTGCGTGCCGAACTCCTCCTTGGCCAGGATGAGACCTCCACGCGGCCCGCGAAGCGCCTTGTGCGTCGTCGCCGTGACGACGTCGGCGTGAGGCACCGGCGAAGGAAAGGATTTTCCGGCCACCAGCCCTATGTAGTGGGCAGCATCGACCATGAAGATCGCTTCGATCTCATCGGCGATGGACCGAAAGCCTTCGTAGTCGAGGTGCCGGGAGTATGCGGAGTAGCCGGCAAGGACGATCTTTGGCCTGTGCTCGAGGGCGAGTTGACGGACCTGATCCATGTCGATGTACTCGGTCTCGGGATCGACCCCGTATGCCACGAAGTTGTAATAGAGGCCCGAGAAGTTGACGGGTGACCCATGGGTGAGATGGCCGCCCTGGTCGAGCCGCATCCCGAGCACGGTGTCCCCCGGCTCCAGCAGGGAGAAGTACACGCCCATGTTGGCCTGGGCTCCCGAGTGTGGTTGAACATTCGCGTGCTCCGCGCCGAACAAGTCTTTGGCGCGATCGATGGCGAGCTGCTCCATCTCATCGACGACCTGGCATCCCTCGTAGTACCGGCGCCCGGGGTAACCCTCCGCATACTTGTTCGTGAAGACCGAGCCAGAGGCGGCCATGACGGCTGGCGAGGCGAAGTTCTCGGATGCGATCAGATGTATGTGAGAGTTCTGCCGTTCCAGGTCCTTGCGAATGAGCCCTGCGATGTCGGGGTCGACGGACTCGATGGGGTCCATTGAGATCATGGGCTCGACGGTACCAGTAGGCGCCTTCGTGGGCGACGGAGCGACCGCTCATCGTCAGCGCGAGAGTTCGATGGCTCCATTCCGAAGAATGACCAAGTCCGGCCCTGTGGCGTCGACAACGGTCGAAGCCACTCCCCCGGGGCAGTCGCCTTCGACATAGACGGCGACCTCTTCTCCAAAGATCTGGCTCGCTGCGATGTGATCCGTCACCTCCGGGTCGCCGCTTCGGTTTGCCGATGTCACCGCAAGAGGGCCGGACTGCTCGAGCAACCCAATGGCCACGGGATGATCGGGGACCCGAATGCCGACCGTTCTTCTCTGCGCATCGCCGACCCAGTCGGACAGGATCACCCGCGGCGTGACCACGAGGGTCAGAGCTCCCGGCCAGTAGCTATCTGCCAGCTGCCCGGCAGCCCCGGTGATCTCGCCGACAGTCTCGGCCTGTTCTCGCGAGGCGGCCAGTAGGCCGATGGGCTTCCCCGCGGGGCGGCCTTTCAGCTCATACAGGTTCTCGACCGCTCGTTGGTTGAACGGGTCTATGGCTAGCCCGTAGACGGTGTCCGTGGGCATACCGACCACCTCCCCGGCGGCAAGCGCTTCGAGGGCACTCTTGAATATCAAGGCTTCACACCGATGACGAAGCGGTCCCGGCCGGTGAGGTCTTGGCGTACCACGACCGGGATACCGGGGAAAGACGATGCGGCAGCCACCCCTTGGCGCTCGCCTATCTCACAGACCACGACTCCCCCGGGCCGCAGCCAGTCCCGGACAGAGGCACCTATGCGCTCGATCACCTCGAGCCCGGATCGGCCGGCCACCAGGGCGACCCTGGGCTCCCGTTTCACGTCGTCGGGCAAGGACGCGAACTCAGCTTCCGCCACGTAAGGCGGATTTGCCACGACGAGGTCGACCTCACCCTTGATCGAACGGGGCAGAGGATCGAACAGGTTGCCCTCGGCGAGAAAGACCTGCTCCCCCAGACGGGCCATGTTCGCCTTGGCCACCTGGATCGCATCCGATGAGATGTCGGTGGCAAAGACGGACGCGGCGGGAAACTGCTTCTTCAACGCCAGCGCCAGAGCACCCGAGCCGGTGCAGAGGTCGACGACGACTTCGGGAAGTCGGACCATGCGTGATGCGATCTCGAAGAGAGTCTCCGTCTCTGGCCGGGGGATCAGCACACGCTCGTCGACTTCCAACTCGATCGGTCCAAATTGGGCACTGCCTTCGATGTACTGGAGCGGCTCTCCGTCGAGTCGCCTGGCCACGAGATCGTCTACGGACCAACCCTTTGCCCCGGCCACGGCTTCGAGACGACGTAGTTCGTGGTCAGGGACCATGTCCATGTGGTCAGTTTTACAGGATCGATCGGAACTACGGGTAACTGGAGCCGACTGACCAGGGAGGCGATCAACGCCCGGATGTGCGAGAATTATCCCCGCTCGATGGATAACGACGTCAAAGAAAAGGCCCGGATACTCGTCGCCGACGATGTCGAAGCGGTGACCACGCTGCTCGTCACGGCTCTCGAGATCGCCGGATATGAAGTCGAAGTGGCAACGGACGGCGAAAAGGCCTTTGAGCTGGGAAACTCTGGGGAATTCGACCTCGCGATCATCGACCAACTCATGCCCGGGCTATTGGGTATCGAGATCCTCAAGGGGTGGCGACGGGAAGGACTCGACATGCCGGTGATCATGCTTTCCGGGGTCGAAGACGACGACATCGTTGTCGGGAGCCTCGAGTCGGGGGCGATCGATTTCGTTCATAAGCCGTTCCGGCTCCCTGAGCTCATGGCCCGGGTCAAAAAGCATCTCAGCTGACTAGTCACAATCCTCAACCCGGGCCGAAATCGCCCGATACTCATTAGACAAATGTCTGCCTTCGAAATCGCGATCGCCGCGATGATCACCATGTTCGCGGTGAGCGCGGCGCTGCTCGTGGGCGTCGTCGTGTTGAAGTGGGTCAATGGAAAGCGACGGCGAGCACGAGAGCGCCGCCATGCCGCATATCTCAAACTGCTGAGCAAGCACATCGCCGCTCCAGGATCCATCGAAGGGCTCACGTTCCGCCAGGCGGGGGATGACGCTTTCATCGACGCCCTGATAGACATCAGGCACACCTTGACCGGGCTCGCGACCGATGAACTGACTCAAGTGCTCGATCGGACAGAGCTCATCGCCTACCAGTCGGCCCGGCTCCGCTCCCGTTTCCCGCTGGGTCGTCGTCTCCGCGCTGTCGTCTCTCTGGCCGAGATCGGTGACGCCAGGGCAGCGAAGGTCCTGATGGAGCACCTCGACGATCGCGTCCCGGAGGTCAGAGTCCAGAGCGCTCGCGGGCTGGCCAGGATGCGCTACACCCCGGCGATCGACATCATCCTCCAGAGGTTCGACACCGAGTCGCCTTGGGTGCAAACGCGTTTCGCCGAGTCCCTCGCCCTTTTCGGCAGAGATGCGGTGTGGCCGCTGACGGCATACATCCGAGTTCATCATCAGCAAGGCGACGTAGGGATCACAGAGATGATTCGAGTCCTAGGAGTCATTGGTGACTCGGAGGTGGGACCCACTCTCGCAGAGCTGCTCTACACCGTTGAGAATGTCGAAGTAAAGATCGCCCTCATCGAAACTCTTGGGATCGTGGGGGGGCCAATGGCCCTGCGACCGTTGCGACGCATGTCTCAGTCGTCCGACTGGCGGGTGCGAGCCAAGACCGCAGCGGCATTCGGTGAGATCGGAGACCCCTCGGTGATCCCGGTTCTGAATGAAGGACTGAGCGACCCCTCGTGGTGGACGCGTCGGAATTCGGCCGCCGCCCTCGCCGACCTGCCCGGTGGGCTCGATGTTCTGTACTCAGCTCTCGACTCTCCCGACGAGTTCACCAGAGACGCCGCTGCCGAAGCTCTCGCAGACAGTGGTGAGCTAATTGCCGCCCGGGATCGCCTCGAAGCTGGCGGATCCGATCCACGCGACATGAGGCTCGTGGGCTACATGCATCAGCCGACCGAGGCGGTCGCATGATCCTCGAAATCCTCGAATGGGTCGGATACGGCATCCTCGCCTACTTCATCGTTCTTCAGTCCTACATGTTCTTCCTGGCGACGCGGTCGGCTGCTGTGCTGCGACGATCCCACCACCTCAATCGATTCGGCCGCGTCGGCGAGATGCTGTCGAGCCATCGAGTGCCCCCGGTGTCGATCATCATTCCCGCCTACAACGAGGAGCAAGGGATCGTCGACGCCATCCGATCGATGGCGATCGTCAACTACCCCCGTCTCGAGATCGTGATCACAAATGACGGCTCGACGGACCAAACGCTCCGCCGCCTGATCGAGGCGTTTGACCTGGAAAGGGTGCGAATCCCGTACCGGCCCGACATCCAGACGGCACATGTTCGCGCCATCTACAGGACCCACTCCCCGATCAAGATCACGGTCGTGGACAAAGAGAACGCTGGGCGTGCTGATGCTCTGAACGCGGGAATCAACGCCGCCCGGTATCCATACGCACTCTGCACCGATGCCGACGTGATCCTGGACGCCGAGTGCCTCGTCAAGGGGATGCGCCACGTTGTCGAAGACCGTGAGCGGACTATCACCGTAGGGGGGAACATCCGACCCTTGAACGGCTGCACTCTCGAGCTGGGTCACCTCGTCGAAGCCAGGGTGCCCAAGAAAATGATCCCTCGCATGCAGGTTCTGGAGTATCTCCGCACCTTCATCACGAGTCGTCCGGCTTGGTCGGCACTCAACGCGCTGCCACTCGTATCAGGTGCCTTCGGGATCTGGAAGAGATCGGCGGTCATCGCGGTAGGGGGCTTCACCTCGGGGCACTTCGGCGAGGACATGGATCTGACCATGAAGATGCACCGGTACCACCTCGAGAAGGAGATCCCCTATCGCATGGTGTACGAGCCCGGTGCCGTGATCTGGACGGAGGTTCCTGACACGGCCAGGGTCTTGAAACGGCAGCGAATCCGATGGCACCGCGGGCTGATGACCGTGGTCAAGGACTTCAAGGGGCTCACCTTCAACCCCCGATACGGCAAACTCGGGATGATCACGTGGCCCGGGATGGTCTTGTTCGAGTACTTCGCACCCATCATCGAGTTCGCCGGCTGGTTCATCATCCCTTTGAGCATCTACTTCGGCGTCTTGAACATCCCCCTGATGGTGGTATTCATCGCACTTGCTTACGGCGTCGGTGTGATCAACTCGCTCACAGCGATTCTCGTGGATGAGTCGTTCGGCTACTACGAGACACCGGCAGACGTCTTTCGAATCGTGGTCATGGCGCTGATCGAGAACTTCGGCTTCCGACAACTGACGGTGGTGTGGCGCATACGAGCGCTATTCGGGGGCAAGAAGACCAAGACCTGGGGAAACATGGAGCGTCGAGGAGTGGCCAATCTGAGTGCCAAGGCGTCTCAGGCGAGGTCGTCTTAAGCGGGGTCGCCTTCGGCGAGCAGCGTCGCCTGCTCATCAGCGGCCAGCGCTTCGACGAACTCGTCGAGATCACCCTGGAGGATCTGATCGAGGCGTTTGATCGTCAACCCGATCCGATGATCTGTCACCCGATTGTCCTTGTAGTTGTAGGTCCTGATCTTCTCCGACCGTCCCCCGGTACCCACCTGGTC
>QQVI01000323.1 GCA_003388545.1 Actinomycetota bacterium | reverse complement strand
CTCTGCGTTTCGCCCCCACATCCCCGTGGCCCATATGTCGGTACCGAGAGCGATCCTCACCCCTTTCTCGATTGCGAGCGAGACGGCTTCGCTGTGCTTCTTGGCGGCTTCTTCGCCTTTTCGTCGGGCGTACTCCGGCATGCCCTTCTTCTCTCCCTCAGCCATGAGGAACTCCACGATGAATCGGGTCGGGACGAGCGTTGCATCCATCTCGACCATCAGATCTGCGGCCTCGTCATTGAGATAGGTCCCGTGCTCGATCGTCTTCACGCCTGCTTCTAGGGCGGCGATGATTCCACGGCTTCCGTGGCAGTGCGCGCCAACGAGCCGCCCCATGCGCGTCGCTTCGTCGACGATCGCCTCCAACTCTTCTTTGGAGAACTGGGGGAGAATCGGGTCGTCGAGCTCGCTCATCACCCCGCCGGACGCATGGATCTTTATGACCTTCGCTCCAAGGCGGAGCATGCGGCGGACGGCGGCCCGGCACTCGTCCGGGCCATCACAGATGTTGTCCTCGCCCCAATGGCGTTCGACCAGGTCGCGTGCAAGATGGAGCGGGGCCCCATGGAAGTCCCCGTGACCACCGGTCTGGGAGAGCATCGCACCGCTCGCATACACGTTGGGCCCGACGGCCCAGCCCTCGTCGATCGTGCGTCCGAGGAATGTGCCGTAGCCACCCATCTCACGCACCGTCGTGAAACCGGCTTCGAGCACATTGCGCGCGTCGTGCGTCACGCGCATCGCGGCCATCTGCGGCCGCAGCCCGCTCAACTCGTCGAAGTTCGCCGTCAGGAGGCCCAGAAAGTGGCCATGACACTCCCACAGCCCGGGCATCACGGTGTCAGTCTTGATCTCTTGGTCGGCATCGGGCGCATCGGCGGTTGGGCCAACGAACGAGATCTTCCCGTCATCGAGCACGACAGAGGCATCTGCGAGCGGCTCGCCACGACCAGGGATGAGCCTCTTGGCATCTATTCGGATCGTCACGTGGCCGAGACCTCTTCGACCGACCGGTTGGCGACCCGCGCGCCTGCCATTGCGAGGAAGCCGCCGATGTGCACGACGGTGGCATCGGGGTCAGCATCTGTGGCGGTCAGATCGTCGAAGCCTCCGGCGAACACCTTCCCGGTGAATTCGACACGCCAGCCCTCGGGGACGATCAAGTCGAGCCCACCGAAGACAATGGCAACGTCGAAGTAGATGCCGGTGGGTGCGGGAGTGGCGTCTCGCAGATCGAGGCGCGTGCCCCCGAACATCGTCAGGATCTTGCCGCCATAGAACGGGCTTGCCGAAGAGCGGAGGTCCTCGCCGCCGAAGATCGCAACCATGTCTATTTCCTGAGTCTTCTCTTCGGCGTTGGAATTGAGCATGAACTTGGCCGCGACGGCCGTACCGATCAAGCCCACAAGCGCGAGTCTCAAGAGTTTGAAGATCAATCTGAGCACCGTCTAACACTATCTGAATCGCGGAGTCGGAAGAATTGCCCAAGCAGTGGTGTTCCGACATCCGTGGCACAGCCGAATCCGCTTCAAGTCATTTGGGGAATGCTCCGCATCCGTTTGACGGTGCGCCGGCCCCGACCACGAGCCACCGGGATCGGCTCGGTGGATCATTCTGCCCTGGGCCGAGTCCTCGACACGATTGCTGCATCGCCGGCGCCCGATCTCACCCGATTGGATGGTGATCTTGCCTCATACATCGAAGAGGTGAGCGCCATCGATCCGGACAGTCTCGGGACCCGGGAGGCGCTTGCTCTCTGGATCAACCTCTACAACGCCGGCGCCCTACGGCTCGCTGCGGAGGCACAGGCTCAGGACCTCAGCTCTGTCTTGCGGGTGCCTGGCGCATTTGCTCAGAACAGGTTCCGAGTCGCCGACGAGGAGCTCTCGCTCGATGCGGTGGAGCACGGGAAGGTCCGGCGCTTCGGCGACCCGAGGATCCATGGTGCTCTGGTCTGTGGCTCTATCTCGTGTCCGACCCTGCGTGCTGAGCCCTATGTGGGTTCCCGCCTCGACGATCAGCTTGACGATCAGATGAGAAACTTCTTCAAAGGCGGAGGAGCGGAGTTGAAACCGGATGGGATCCTGGAGCTGAATCGTGTGCTTCTCTGGTATGGCGCCGACTTCGTGAGGCCAGGGCGCATGCCTGCCCTGCTCCCCACGACTAGGCGGAGCCTGGTCCGAGCCATCGAACCATGGACAGACATCAACCCTGACGACGTGAGAGATGTGACGTTCCGGTCCTATGACTGGGGCTTGAGGTGCACGCTCGGCTGACGGCTCGAAGCAACCAAGAGAGTGGTGACGGAAATCACCGCGGCCATGACGTCGGAGGGGAGAACGATGGTCAGCATCGAGCGACCGTCGACGACCCACTCACCACCTGGGCCAAAGCCTACGACAGCAAGGTAGACGGCTATCGACGCCACGCACGCCAGGATCAGCGCCACAGCGGCAACGTCTCCCCACAGCTGGCCCCAGAGGCTGCGCGCCCCGATGTAGAGAGTCGAAACCACCCAAGCGATGTCGAGGGACGACAGGAGCTGGAGATACTGCATCGACACGTCGTATCGGGCTGCAGCGGCCGTGGCAATCGTGAGCAGGGCGGCGAACCCCGTGGCCAGGGCGATCAGGGAGGCCGAGGAAGCAAGCCAGGGGTGCTTGGTCCCGACGAACCAGGTGTCATCGAGGAGCTTCGCTAGTTGACGTACCAACAGGTAGGTGATCACCTGCAGCACGAGCAGGTGCGTGAGTGAGTACACGAAGAGCTCGTCCGATCCTTGCGGCGACCTGAGGATCAGGAACAACGCCGACAGCGGAAGGCCGAAGAGCAGTAGGGCCTTGAGCGACAGTGCAAGCGCCGTCTCGAGGGGATGCCTCACGAGTTGTCGGTCCTGAGTCGCTCCCCGGCTTCGATCCGAAAGTCGAGCCTGTTCTCTGGCGGTGCCAGGGGACATGACCATCGGGGCGAATGAACACAGCTCGGGTGATAGGCGTAGTTGAAGTCGAGGATCAGGCCACTGGGCGTTGAGCCCAGGTCTGCCCCCTTGACCGTGTCGAGAATGTATCTACCACCGCCGTAGGTTTCTGTGCCATTCGTCGCATCACGGAACGGCACGAAGATCCCGCCTCCGTATGCATTCAGCCAGAGAACCGAGAGCGCGCCGTCGTGCCCGTCGAGCTCGAAGTGAAGAGCTCCGATCTTCGTGAATGAAGTCGATCCGGTTGACGAGTGGGCAACAGAGACGTCCGAGGCATCGATTGGCTTGAACGCGGCTTCGACCCGCCAGCTGGGGTGGTACTCGAAATAGGCGAGTGGCTCGTACGTGGCCGGGTCTTCGATTGGTGTCTGGGGGTGATTGGCAAACAGGTGATCCCTATGGGCCCGCCACCGATTCCATGTGGCCGGCCCAGGCCCCGATGCCCTGACCTCGGCATAGATCCCGGCCACTGTTCGTCGGTAATCGAGTAGGTCCAGATATTCATTCATCAGGAGTCGATGGCGCCAACCTATCTCGGTGATAGACAATTCCGATTAAATGCCTTGACGGATCGTTTGCGTTAGACCAATCTTGCACGGTCGAAGTAGAGAGGTACCAGTGAAGGAACAGCGCATGATCGCTTTCACCCAGCAGCAGGCTGGATTCGTCGCGCCCGTTCCGACGCCTGGCGGCGACGCAGCCAACGCCCCGCGGCGGCCTCTTGATCCATGATTTGATCATCACAGCCCACGTTTCGTGAGCAGGCCGCCGGATAGCAAAACCGGCGGCTTTTTTGATGCCTCCGGACCGGAGAGTGAAACAAGGATTCGACAGTGAGAGAAGGTTTGAGACAAATTCAGGACCGAGGCCGATGTAGCTCGGTTGGCCGGCACGAGTGGTTCTTCTCTGAGAAGCCATCAGAGATGGCGAAGGCTCAGGAAGTCTGCGCAGGGTGCGACCTCCGGGTGTTGTGCCTCGAGGTGGCACTGAGTGAGGGCCACGACTGGGGAGTTTGGGGCGGTGTGATCTTCTGGGATGGACAGCCCTTCCACCGTCGTCGCGGCCGGGGTCGTCCTCGACACGCCGACGCCGATCTACCACTCGAGGCGAACGTCTCCGATTTATGGGAGCTGGTCAAGTCCGCTTGATCGGCTCCCACACCGGGCTGGGATAGCTTGGTACCGCAAACCTTTGGTATCACGTCTCATATATGAGACGGTGGCCGAACGGTATCCCGCATTCCGCGCGTCGTAGCTATCAAATACGAGACGCTGTTCCTAAGGAAACGGCCGAGAGGATCAGGAAACTGCGAGTTGGCGCAAGCTGCCCGGCGTGGACGGGTGTCGCATTTTGGCGAGGGCTTTGGCCTCGATCTGGCGAATGCGCTCTCGGGTGACGTCGAAGTGACGACCCACTTCGTCCAGTGTGGCGGGAACCGTCCCATTGAGCCCGTATCGCATCTCGATGATGGTGCGCTCACGCTCGTCGAGGCGCTCCAGGATCTGACGGAGATCTTCGATGTTGAGTTTTGACGCGATCAGCTCGAATGGCGTGGCAGCTTCCTCGTCAGGGATGAAGTCACCGAGCGTGGCGTTGTCTTCGCCGATCGGCTCGAAGATCGAGATGGGCTCCGGTGCGACCTTACGCGCCTCCTGGAGCTTCTTGATGGTCAGCCCGGACTCCTCCGCAAGCTCCTCATCGGTGGGCTTGCGACCGAGTCTCTTGGTGAGGTTGGCCTCGGCAGTCTGCATTTGGGTGATTGTGTCCATCATGTGGACGGGCACCCGGATGGTCCGAGACTTGTCGGCGATGGCACGTGTGATCGCCTGTCTGATCCACCATGTGGCATAGGTGGAAAACTTGAAACCCTTGCGATATTCGAACTTCTCGACAGCACGTATCAGGCCGAGATTGCCCTCCTGCACCAGGTCGAGGAATGGAAGCCTGGCGTGGCCATAACGCTTCGCAATCGAAACGACCAATCGCAGGTTCGCCCGGATGAATGTCTGTCGTGCCTCTTCGCCTGCCCTGACCAGCTTCCGCAGCTCGCGACGCTTCGCCTGATCTTCCTCACCTTCGAGTGCCAGGGCGGCCTTCTTTCCAGTCTCGATGTCCTTGGCGAGCCGGACCTCATCCTCAGCAGTCAGGAGCGTGTATGACCCGATACCGTCCAGATACTGCCGGATCGCTTCGTCGCTTACTTCCCGTCTGATGGATGAGCTCTTTCCCATTTTGTTCGGCTTTCCAGCGCCAGCGTAGGAACACAACTGGCCGCTTCTGAGGATTTATCAACAGGCGGTGTATCGGTGGAAACCCGAAAAAACTGAATGGGTATAGCGAATCAATATGGGGTTGCCCATATTGACTAGTCAGTTGTTGCCGACGCCGGGATACGGCGTCGGTGTAGGTTCAAAAAGGCGCTCTGCCTGCGGAAAGGAGATTGCATGACAGACGAAAACCTAGGCACGAGGATCAAGAACTCGGTACTCGGGGTCCTCAAAGGCACAGGTGAGGTGGTCCAGGGTGCGGCCGACACGGTGAAAGACGCCGTTGTCGGCACGCTCAAGGACGCTGGTGACGTAGCCGGCGCCGTCGCATCCACGACCGCAGACGTGGTCAAGGGAGCGGTCTCGGCAGCAGGCGAGGCGGGCACAGGTGTCTTCGACACGCTCAAAGGCGTCGTTGTCGGGATCATCTCGGGCGTTGGCGAAGTCGCCACCGTCACCGTGGGGACCATCTCAGACATCGTCCGGGCCGCGGTCAAGGGAACGGCCGCAGTCGGCGGCGACGTGACCAAGGCTGCGAGCGGTATCGCTGAAGGAGTGATCACGGCCACCAAAGACACCGGAGTCAGCGCCACCGACGGTGCGGTAGCTCTCGGTCGTTCAGCAATCGGCGGGCTCAAAGATGTGGGCGGAGACATCATCGGAGCAACGTCGGGAACGGTCTCCGGGGCTATCAAGGGCGCCCAGTCGATTGGCGCCGATGCTCTTGGAGCGGCGCGTGACACGGCCAAAGGCCTGGTCGCAGGTGCCGGCGATGTGGGAGCCGACGTGACACAGGTGACCACCGGTGCGATCAAAGGTGCCATCAAAGGCGCCAAGGATGTCGGTCTGGGGGTCGAGGATGCCGCCTCAGCGGCGGCAACCGGCGCACTCGAAGCGGCCGAATCGATCGGCGAGTCTGCGGTGCACGCTGTACGTGATGTGGCGGCCAGCGGTGTGGACGGCGTCAAGGCCGTGCTCAGAGGAGAGAGAGAAACCTGATGTGAACACCCGGGGGAGTGGGGCCACCACCCCGCTCTCCCGGGGTTTCTCACACGACCTCATCTTCCACTCTTGGTCGTTGTTCCACCGCCAGTCGGGGTCGAATAGAGCAGTCGGCGACAGCGAATTGGGTGACAGTCGGGCCTGAGAGGCCGCCCAGATCGCAATATGATCGTTGGATGTCGTGGTCGGTGCGTGTTTTGGGGGACATCACCGCCAGTTACGGTGATGTCGAATTGGCCCCTCGCTCGCCGATGGCTCGCCGCGTCTTGGCGATGCTCGTCTCAGAAGTCGGCAAACCTGTCTCGACCGATAGGCTCATCGAGGCTCTCTGGCCGCAGGAGACCCCAGCAGATCCACTGTCGACACTCCACGTACACATGTCCAACCTGCGCAAGGGCTTGTCGACGGGGGACTCGGGCATAGTCGTGACAACGTCGTCTGGCTATCTACTCGATCTCCCGAAACTCGCAGTCGACGCAGAGCGGTTCGACCAACAGGTCGAGCTTGGGCTTGCCGACCTGGCCGCGGGGCGCTGGGCTTCGGCATCAGGGCGATTTGGCTCGGCTCTCGGGGAGTGGGCCGGCGAGGAGCCTTATGCAGAATTCGCCTATGACGACTTCATCGCACACGAGCGATCCCGGCTTCGCCATCTTCGGCTGGACGCCAGGGAAGGGCTGTATCTGGCCCAGGCCCGTCTCGGGCAATCCGGTTCTGTAGCGGAACTGGAGGGTTTGGTCGTCGATCAGCCCCTACGCACCCGCCTGTGGCTGGCACTGATGCTCTCACTGGACAATGCGGGACGAGGAACAGAAGCCCTCAGAGCTTTCGACAGGGCGGTTTTGGCACTGGCCGATGTCGGCCTGGACCCGCCGATCGAGTTGCGGCGCATTGCCGAGCGTATCGCTGATGGCTCATCGCGAGTTGACACAGTGCCTCAGAGCTCGACATTGCCGCGGTATTCGACCAGCTTTCATGGTCGCCAGTCGGATGTTGACGGCGTCGGGGCCTGCCTTCGCTCTTCGAAGTTGGTGACGATCACGGGACCAGGTGGCGTCGGAAAGACGCGACTGGCGGTCGAAGTGGCCCAATCTGACGAAACCGACTATTCGTTCGTCGACCTCACCTCTGTGGGCGAGTCGGGTGTGAGCTCAGCCATAGCCGCGGCTCTGGGATTCTCGGGTGAGCTCGAGATCGAAGACATCGCTGAACAAATTGGAGGAGCCAGGATCGGCATACTGCTCGACAACTGCGAGCATCTCCTCGATTCTGTACCGCTCGGGATTTCGGATCTGATGCGTCTGGCCCTCAATGTCCAGATCCTTGCAACCTCTCGCGCTCCACTGCAGGTCCCAGGTGAGACCGTTTGGAGGCTCGATCCGTTCAGGCTGGAAGGGGATGACCTCGACGCGGCAATGGAGATGTTCGCCCAGCGTGTTGGTGCCAGTGACCCTTCCTTTCGGTTTGACGGCAGAGAGGAGCAGGCGCGGGACCTGCTCACGATGGTTGACGGCCTGCCACTCGGAATCGAGCTAGCTGCCGCTTCGGTGCCCTCGGTAGGCCTCGCGCGCTCCTATCGGGCTCTGCGCTCGCACCGTCGCGCCGGACACGAGCGCCAGCGGAGCATGCTCAACACAGTCGAATGGAGTTGGAGCCTCCTCCCGGATGAGCACCGCAGGATGCTCGCCTTGCTTTCAGTGTTCCGCTCGTCATTTGATCTGACAGAAGCGGCCCATGTTGGTGAGCTGACGACTGGTGAAGCCGAGATTCTGGTTGGCGACCTCGTGGACAGCTCCCTCGTTGTGGCTGACCATGCCCACGAAGCCCCCTATCGCATACTCGAGACGATCCGGTCTTTCGCTGCGGAACGTGGGGGAGCCGGGCAGGCTCACTCGGCCGTCGATCGCCTCACAGATCTGCTGGTGACTGCCGAAGATCCTCCTCTGGCCTGGCTCCGGCGCCACGAAGCGAATCTCAAGTTCTGTCTGGCACAGCTTCGCCATACGAGCGATCCAAGTCGTTCCGCCGTTCTCGCAACGTTGCTGGCTCAACTCTGGGCCGAAGCGCCGCGTCCGGAAGATGCCGAAGCCTTGATCTCAGAAGTGGTCTCAGAAGTCGCGTCCGGTGCATCTTCTGAGATCATGCTGAGGTTGGCCGAGGCTGCGGGCGACATGTTGAGATCGGGCGCGGCCGAGCGGTCGGTGGAACTCTGGAAGATGGCCATTCAACTCTCTGAGAATGATCAGACGACGGCGAGGCTGCTGCGAAAGGTCGGGGAGTTGCTCGCCGACGCGGGTCATACCGAGGACGCCTATAGAGAGGCGCGAGAGTTCTTGGAACGAGCGCTCGAAATCGTCGCTGTAGATTCCGAGGAACGCGTGCGCTGCCAGGTGGCCATGTCGACGCTTGGCTATTGGACGTTCGACGACGAGATGCAATCGGTAGCGCTCACAGACGCCGAGCGGGCTGCCCATCGCATAGGCAACCAGGACCTGACGATCAGGGTCGGGCTGGCCAAGGCCTCGCACGCGTATCAGCGATCGGGCTACTTCCCGCAAACTGGCGTGTGCGAAAGTCTGGAGGAGGTGGCCCGAGAAGTGGAGGGCGCAGCCAGTGCGCATATCCACTTCAGCGTGGGGTTCTGCCTACTGGCCGCCCTCAAGCCCGAGAAGGCTCTGCTTCATCTCGTTGAGGCGGAGGAGAGAGTTCTCGAGAGGGGCGTCATAAGCCCCTGGATCCTCGCGTACAGGGCCTTGGCGCATCGGATGCTCCGGGAAACGGTCGAAGTGCGAACTGTCAGTGACCGACTCTTCGAACTGTCAAAACGCTGGGACTATCCCATGTACAGGGCTGTTGCGCACGCAAATCGAGCGTGGCTTGCCTCACGCAACAGCGCCTGGGACGAGTGCATCGTCCAAGCGGAGATCGCCCTTGAGCTTTGGCAGGATTCCCGCCCGCCATACATCTTCCAATGGACGGCTCTGTTGCCACTCATTCGCGCGGGCATCGAACTCGAGGTGCCGGGAATGGTCGTCGACTCTGCGTCGAGGCTCCTATCGCCCGAAGAGAGGCGGTTTCCTGAGGACGTCACTCAGGCACTCTCGGCTGTGGAGTCTGGGCAGATCCCAGCAGCCCGCAAAGCTCTCGAAATCGCTTCGCGATACGGGCTTCATTAGGGCTTAGTGGAGCCATAAGCGGTCCTTAAGGCCTGTATCGCATCCTCTCCACCATGCGAGAGGAGAAAGACGTGTCGTATCCCCAGAAGCCCCCACTTCCGGCTGCAGAAATGGAGTCGTTCTTTTTACGCCAGACCATCGGGGTCGTTTGCAGTCACAACTCAGATGAGACGATCCATGCCGTACCTGTCCAACTCGCATATCGCGATGGTGCGTTCTTCTTCGGAACTCAGGGTGAGAGTCGGAAGGCGAGAAATCTGATGCGCAATCAGGACGTGACGTTGCTCCTCGACGAGAGATCCAAGCCTTACCGATCCGTGACGGTGTACGGACATGCGGAGATCGAGAGGCACAACGTGGAAGACACACGGGTATGGGTGCTCAGCACCACAACACCCGTTCATGTGGCTCGGGATTTCGTTCGCCGTATGGACAAGGAGTTCGACTCACTGGTCGTCAGGGTCTGGCCCAAAAAGGTGGTCTCGGTCGACTACTCGAAGACTGGCTTCATCGAACAACCAAGAGAACGCCAATGGGTGGCCAGCGGTCGCTCGGTAGGTGAAAGACACGGAACAAAGGAGAGGACGCTATGAGAGTCAAATACCTGGTCATGACACTCGCTCTGATCGTGGCCGCGTGCGGCGGGGACGCGGAGGTCGGGGCCGGTACGGAGCCGGCCTCGGGCGGGAGTGAATCCGATGCTCCGTCCGACACTGCTCCGCCAACTGTGGGCGGTGGAGACTTCTGCGAGGCGACATTGGAGGCGATTGCAGTCTTTGCCTCCGGTGCAGGAGACGAAGATCTGATCGAGGAGCTCGATGACCTCGCGTCGGGAGCTCCCGATGAGATCAAGCAAGACCTCGTGACCATTTCCGAGGCGTGGCGGACCATCCTCGAGGCGACGGAAGCCGGTGACTTCGCCGAACTCGACGAGGATGAGGTCGAAGACGCCGGCGATCGGATCGACGCCTACCTGGAGCGGGAGTGTGGTTTCGAGTCTGACGACGACGGGATGATCGAAGAGGATCCGATCGACGAGGATGATCCGTTCGCCGAACAGACCGTCTCGCTCACACTTGCCGGCGCGTACGAGGCAGAGGAGACCTTCACCGGCCTCGACATCGACTGCACTCGCTACGGCGACGGCGAGCTCTGGGTCCAGACGATCGGCCTCGACGAGCAGTGGTCGATCGAGTTGAACACGACCGGCGCCTCCGAACTGGTACCGGGCGACTACATGGCATACAACGTGGTAGCCGTGCCTCCCTACGAATCGGATCTGGGTCAGAACGGCGATGTACTCCTCGCTGAGGCCGGCACACTCACCGTGACGGACGTCGGTGAGGTCGAGGACCTCGGGCAAGGAATTCTGCTCGTTCCAATCGCCGGATCATTCGATGCGATGGTCTCATCCACAGCCGACGGTGCTGAAGCCCAGGTCACGGGCTCGTTCTCCTGTAGCGCGTACCTGATCGAGGAATAGACAAATGAGAGCGCATGGTCGGGGATTCATCGG
>QQVI01000166.1 GCA_003388545.1 Actinomycetota bacterium | reverse complement strand
CCAGGTCGCCAGCTTCAAAACCACAGGCAGGCGGATCTTCAGGATGTCCCCGTTGCACTTCCACTTCGACCTCGGTGGATGGCCTGAGACGACAGTGGTCATTCGCTTCTGGATTCTGACCGGTATCGGTGTAGCGCTGGGGCTCGGGCTGTTCTACGCAGACTTCCTGCGCCTCGAGGGCATCCTGTGAGACGCGTCCTCGTCCTCGGTGCGGGCGTGTCCGGGCTGGCGGCAGGCAGGCTTGCAGCCCGACAGGGGATGAGCGCGACCCTTTATGACCGGGAGCCTTCCCCGGAGGCATTCGCCTCGGGGCTGGGGCTCGCATCCGGACCGTGGGATCATCTCCTCCTCAACGGAGTCGACCTCGTGGTCGCTTCTCCCGGGTTCGCCGAACGGTCGCTTCCGGTGGTCGAGTCGATCGAGGCGGGGGTTCCCATATGGAGCGAGATCGAGTTCGCCTCTACCTTCACCGACACGCCGATGCTTGCCATCACAGGGACGAACGGCAAGACCACCGTCACCGAAGCCACGTCGATGATGCTCAGCAAGGCCGGGCTCGATGCACCCGCGACCGGGAACATTGGTGAGCCGCTCTCCGATCACGTCGAGGAGCCGCACGATGTGCTGGTCGTCGAGACCTCGAGCTTCCAGCTTCGGTTCGTCGAGAAGTTCCACCCGATCGCTGCTGCAGTCACCAATGTGGCTGTGGATCACCTCGATTGGCACGGCTCTGCTATGGCCTATGCCGAGGCGAAGAAGAACATCTACAAGAACCAGACAGCCGACGACCTCATCGTTTACGACGCCGACGACGAGGGGGCCAGCGACCTGGTCTCCGATGCACCCAGCGAGAGATTTCCAGTTTCGGGCCGTCGGCTCCCTGAGGGAGGCGGGGGAGTGGATGGCGGTTCGCTCGTCGTCGGAGGTCTCAAGATCGATCTGACCAAGCTCGAGCCGGCTGATCCGGTGCACCTCACAAATCTCGCGATGGCAGCCACACTCGCCATCTGGATGGGAGCCGACCCCGACGCTGTCACAGAGGCGGCCGTCGCGTTTCGACCAGGCGCGCACCGACGTCAGCTCGTGCTGGAGGCCGATGGGGTGCGATGGGTCGATGACTCGAAGGCTACGAATCCTCACGCTGCGCTCGCATCGATCAGGTCCCACGACAGCGTCATTCTCATCGCCGGCGGCCTGGCCAAGGGCACAGACGTGCGGCCGCTGGCCAACGAGCCAAATGTGAGCCTGGTTCTGGGAATCGGTGAGGCCGGCCCGGATCTTGTCGAGGAGGCCGGCGATATCGGGGTCCTCGCCGAGACACTGGAGAACGCAGTCCGCATCGCCGGCGCCCGAGCCGTTCCGGGGACCACGGTGTTGCTGGCGCCCGGTTGCGCAAGCTTCGATCAATTCCAGTCGTACGGCGACCGCGGAGACCGGTTCCAGCAGTTGGTGAAGAACTTGAACATGGAGGAGACCGTCAAGTGACATCGAACGTGACGTCGATCAGCCGCGTCCGGGCTGCCGCCCGTGACAAGGCGGAGCGAGCCAAAGTCAACAACAGGGCAGCGACGGCGTTGCTCGTGGTCGCCGTCGTGCTGATCGTGATCGGCCTCGGATCGACTCAGTCGGCTTCCTCCGTCGTCGGCATCGATCAGGCCGCAGACCGGTTTTACTTCTTCAAGAAGCAGCTGCTCGGTGTGGGCATCGGCACGCTGGCGCTCCTGATCACGAGCAGAATCGACTACCGGATCTACCGGAAGCTTGCGACGCCCTTTCTCATCTTGTGCGTTGGGCTGCTCATCGCCGTCCCCTATGTGAGCCCGACCATCGGAGGCGCGCAGCGTTGGATTCCTCTGGCCGGCTTCAATCTCCAGCCTTCCGAGCTGGCCAAGCTCGCCGTCGTTCTAACCCTGGCGCTGGTTCTGGACCGAAAGGCGCGGCTCCTGGGCCGGTTCTGGCACTTCTTCGTCCCGGTGGTTGCCATCGTCGGTTCAGTCGGCTTCCTGATGATGAGACAACCCGACCTCGGCACCCTGATCGTGATCGGCGCCGCTGCGATGGCCGTGGTGATGACAAGCGCCACACCTTTTCGGTATGTGGTCCTCACCACGACCGCCTCCGCAAGCGCAGCGACGATGCTCGCGTTCAGCGAGTCGTATCGGCTGCGGAGACTCGACGGCTTTCTCGATCCCTGGGGGACCGCCTCGGATCAGGGGTATCAGCTGGTTCAGAGCTACTACGCCCTCTCGAACGGTGGGCTCTTCGGGGTTGGCCTGGGGGCGAGCCGCGCCCGGTGGTTCTATCTGCCCAACGCCCACACCGACTTCATCTTCGCCATCATCGGTGAGGAGACCGGCTTGATTGGCTCGCTCACGGTCGTAGCGCTCTTCACCGTTCTCGCCTTCGCCGGCTGGATCGTCGCGCTGCGCGCCCCCGACTCGTTCGGGCGCATGGTTGCCGCCGGCATCACCGTCTGGCTCTCGCTTCAGGCTCTGGTCAACATCGGTGGGGTCCTCGGGCTGCTGCCCATCACGGGGATCGCCTTGCCCTTTGTCTCCTTTGGGAGCGCCGCTCTCATCGTCTCGATGGCAGCACTGGGCATACTCGTGAACATCGCGCAACAAGGCGTGCCTGCCATCCGAAAGTGAGCTTCATGATCGCCGCCGCAGGCACCGGGGGTCATGTGTTTCCGGGCTTGGCAGTTGCCGAAGCACTTGTGGCGGCGGGCATCGAGCGCGCCGAAATCGTTTGCGTCGGGGGGGACAGGATCGAATCTCGTACCTACCCCGAGCACGGCTTTCCTTTTCTGGAGCTGGAGTTGAAGGGTCTCAAGAGGAGCCTCCACCCGTCGAATCTCTCGCTGCCCTTGTTGGTCCTCCGGGCCCGCCGAAGGATCACAGCGGAGATCGAGTCGAGGAGCGTTCGGGCGGTGATAGCGATGGGCGGCTACGTCACCATCCCAACCGGAATGGCGGCTTCAAAGAGCGACGCGTCGTTCTTCGTCGCCGAGCAGAATGCCGGCGCCGGTCTCGCCAACCGGATCGCGAGCCGTTGGGCTGATCGTGTGTTCGTGTCCTTCCCGAACACCACAGGTCTTCCGATGGGGGAGTGGGTGGGCAATCCGGTCCGAGATGACATCGCCCGCTTCGACCGGGCAACTCTGCGCGAGGAGGCTCTCGACCACTACGGACTGAAAGCTGAGATCCCGACCCTTGGCGTCTTCGGCGGATCGTTGGGAGCTCGCGCCATCAACGTAGCCATCGCCAGCCTGGCCGCCGGGTGGCAGGGCCCGCCGTTTCAGATGGTGCAGTTGGTCGGCCGCGCCCATGAGAACACCTATGCCGACGCCCCCGCCGCCGACAATGTCTACGTCGCCCGTCGAGGTTTCGAGCCGCGGATGGATCTTTTCTTTGCTGCGATCGACCTCGTCGTCGCTCGTGCCGGAGGATCGGTGGCGGAGATAACCGCCACAGGTACCCCGGCGATACTCGTCCCTGGCGAGTTCGGATCGAGCGGTCACCAAGGCGCGAATGCCTCCTTTCTCGAGCAGGCGGGAGCCGGGATCGTGCTTCGGGAGGAAGGGTTGCCGGCGCTTGCAGACCTCGTCCGGCAATTGCTGTTCGACCCGATCGCTCTGGAGAACATGGCTGAGGCGGCTCGGGCCATCGCCCGTCCCGATGCCGCAAACCTGATAGCGGGGGCCATGATTGAGGCCGCATCATGAAGCTCGGGTACGACCGGATACACATCGTTGGCGCTGGGGGATCGGGGATGAGCGCGATCGCGAAGGTGTTGGTCGGTATGGGACATGCCGTCTCGGGTTCGGACTTGCGCGGCGACACGACGCTCAGTCGTCTCGGCGACTTCGGTGTAGAGGCTTACGCCGGGAGCAGGCCGGATGTGGCTCGCGAGGCCGACCTCGTGGTGGCCTCGTCAGCCGTCCCCGAACGCGATGCCGAGCTGCTTGCCGCAGCTGCCTCCGGAGTCCCGGTGTGGAGGAGACCTCGTTTGCTCGGAGCGATCACCTCGGCTCTCCCGGCGATCGGAGCAACGGGAACACATGGCAAGACCACGACCACCGCTCTGCTGATAACGGCAGTGCGTGGATTGGGCCTCGACCCGTCTTTCATCGTTGGCGGCGACATCGCCAATCTGGCGACCAACGGTCACTATGGCTCCTCGAACATGCTGATCGTGGAGGCAGATGAGGCGTTTCGCACGTTCGAGCACCTGAACCTGACAGGTCTCGTCGTGACCAATGTCGAACCGGAGCATCTCGAGCACTTTGGCTCCGAAGCCGAGATGAGGCGATCGTTCGTGACCGTCGCAGCGGCAGTGGATGGCCCTGTGGTTGCTTGTGCCGACGATCAGGGCTCGGCCGATTTGGCAAGGCAAACGGCATCGGTCACCTACGGCCGGTCGCCGGAGTCGGACTGGACGGTGACGGAGCTGACTCCGCTCCCCGGCGGCAGCAGATTCAACCTTCAGAGAGGCGGGGAGGCATACGAAGTCGTGTTGAACCGACCGGGTTCACACATCGCGGTCAACGCAGCCGGTGCTCTGGCGTTGATCGGGGAGATGGGCATGGATGTGGGCCTCGCTGCTGAGGCCCTGGAAGGTTTCACGGGTGTGAGTCGTCGGTGGGAGCTGCGCGGCACCGTGGCCGGTGTCACGCTCATCGACGACTACGCCCATCACCCGACCGAGGTCGCCGCCAGTCTGAACACCGCCCGCGAGGCGCACCCCGGCCGCGTGTGGGCGGTCTTTCAACCTCACCTCTACACCAGGACGGAGCGATTCTCGGACGAGTTCGGAGAGGCCCTTGCCAAGGCTGATCGTGCAGTAGTCACTGACGTCTATGGCTCCCGGGAAGCGCCCATTCCTGGCATCAATGGAGAGCTGGTCGTAGCAGCGGTGCGCTCCCACGGTGGATCGGCCGAGTATGTCGCCCATCGAGTTGACCTTGCGCCATTTCTCGCCGAGCGTGTGGAGGCAGGCGATCTCGTAGTCACCATGGGGGCTGGCGACGTGACTCTGGTGCCAACGGAGCTGGCCCGACTACTGGCCGGGAGGGAGCTATGAGTCTCGACCGACTGTCGAAGTCTGGGCTCATAGAAGAGAACGTTGCGCTAGGGCCCTTGACTACGTACAAAGCCGGTGGGCCCTCCCGATTCTTCTCGGCACCAAACAGCGTGGATGAGCTGGAGGAGTTGGCCGGGCTCATCAGGGGCCATGAGCTCGATGTGCTCGTCCTGGGAAGAGGCTCGAACCTGCTCGTCTCCGACGATGGGTTCGATGGGATCACCATTCAGATGGCGCAGGGCTTCGATGGCATCGAATACGAGGGCCTCCGCGTCACAGCAGGCGCCGGGGCCACCTTGCCACGGGTCGCGCGGGGGAGTGTGGACGCCGGCATCGCAGGTCTCGAGTTCTTCGTGGGTGTGCCGGGCTCGGTCGGCGGGGCAGTGCGACAGAACGCCGGCTGTTTCGGTGTTGAGACTCGAGACCGCATGGTGGAAGCCACACTGATCGACCTCGGCAAAGGAGAGCGCTTCACCGCGGGCCCGGACGATCTCGACATGAGTTATCGCCACAGCAACGTGCAAAGTGACTGGATCGTGGTGTCGGCTGTGTTCGAAGGGACCGGGGCAGACGTTTCCAAGAGCCGGGAGGAGCTGAAGCGAATCACCCGATGGCGCAAGGATCATCAACCTGGGGGAACCCTGAATGCGGGCAGTGTCTTCAAGAATCCTGAGGGGACCTCGGCGGGCGCGCTGATCGACGCTGCCGGCCTCAAAGGTTTGAAAATGGGAGAGGTATCGGTATCGGAGAAGCACGCGAACTTCTTCGTCGCCTCCAAGTCGGCCAAGAGCTCGGATGTCAGGAGGCTCGTTTTCCACGTTCGAGACCTGGTGGAGGCCAGGATGGGGGTCCGTCTGGAGCCGGAGATACAGATGGTTGGTTTCGATGATGACGATTGACCCCCGCCTCGCCGACAGGAGACGCGAGGTCGCTGAGGATCGCGCTCGCAGGAACATCAATCGCCTGCTCAAGCTGCTGGTCTTGCTCGGCATGCTCGGCGCACTCGTGTGGCTCATGCTTTCGCCTACATTCAGCCTGCAGACTCTGCGTGTAACCGGAGTGCACTCCAGTGACACGGAAGCCGTGATCGAGGAACATCAACTCGTCATCGGTCGACCAATGATCTTCATCCGCACTGGATCAGTCGAATCCGACCTTCTCGAGGATCCCTGGGTCAAGAGCGCCGAGGTGCGGCTCGACTGGCCGACGACCGTGGTCGTGAGCATCGAAGAGAGATCACCGGAAGCCTGGGTCGAGACGGCAGGAGGATGGGAACAACGATCTGTGGATGGCGTGGCGCTTCCCGGGCTCGAGGGGCCGGATGACACGATGGGCCGAATTGTGCTTCCGGATGTGCCCCATGAGACGGCGCATGTCGATCTCTCTGTTCTCGGGGCACTGGAGTTCCTGGATGCGCTGCCAATTGCTCTCAGCTCCGCCGCGGTGGTGGAGAGACGAGGCGAAGAGCTCTGGGCGATAGTTGGGGGATTCGATGTCCGCCTGGGTCGTCCCACCGACATGACCGACAAGGCCCTGAGTCTCGCCGCCTTGCTCGGAGAGGACCTACCCGCCGGCTCGGTGATCAACATGACGGCGCCGACGAATCCTGCGGTAGCTCCCCCGGCCTCGGAGGAGGAAGCCGCTGATGACGACGAGGGAACTGCGGAAGGTGGAGGCGAAAACGATGGTGACGGAAACGATGACGGCGAACCTTAAACCTGAACTAAAGGCTTAGACATTGGGGGTTTACTATGTCCGCGGACAAGTGTAAACCTCTAGTTCAAGGTTCACATTGACGGAGGTTTCATGAGCAATTCGACGGCGGGCTATCTGGCCGTGATAAAAGTTGTAGGGATCGGCGGAGGTGGCGTCAACGCCATCAACCGGATGGTGGAATCCGGTGTTCGCGGTGTCGAGTTCATCGCGTTGAATACCGATGCCCAGGCGCTGCTCATGAGTGATGCAGACGTGAAGCTCGACATCGGGCGCGAGGTAACCCGGGGTCTCGGTGCCGGCGCCAACCCCGAGATCGGCCGAGCGGCTGCTGAGGAGCATCGCGCCGAGCTCGAGGAGGTTCTCAAGGGCTCGGACATGGTGTTCATCACTGCAGGCGAGGGGGGCGGCACGGGAACCGGCGGAGCGCCGATCGTGGCCGAGGTCGCCAGGTCGGTTGGAGCCTTGACCGTCGGTGTCGTCACCCGCCCGTTCGGCTTCGAGGGAAGGCGACGGGCCCTCCATGCCGAGCAGGGCATCGAGGCGCTCAAAGATTCGGTGGACACCCTGATCGTGATACCGAATGACCGTCTGCTCGATGTAGGCGATCCGGATGCCCCGATGTCTGACACATTCCGTCTCGCCGACGAGGTACTCATGAGTGGCGTCACCGGGATCACTGATGTGATCACCACCCCTGGGTTGATCAACGTCGACTTTGCCGATGTGCGCACGATCATGGCGGATGCCGGTGCGGCGGTAATGGGGATCGGAAGAGCGACGGGTGAGAATCGGGCGACACAGTCGGCCGAGCGAGCCATCTCCTCGCCGATGCTGGAGAGCTCGATGGATGGAGCCAAAGGCGTGCTGCTGTCCGTCTCCGGCCCGACGTCGATGACGTTGCATGAAGCGACAGAAGCGGCGCGCGTCGTCTCCGATCACGCCGACAGCGAGGCCGAGTTCATATTCGGCGCCATCGTCGACGATGCCCTCGGTGAGGAGATGAAGGTAACGGTCATCGCAGCGGGATTCGACCGGCGCAGGCCGAGCAAGGGGCTCACCTCTACTCGCCAAAGCCAACCCTTCGGTAGCTCGACGTCGACCGACAACGACGACCTGGACATTCCCAACTTCGTTCAGGGATGATCCGTCCGCCCTCGTGGGCCGGGACAGCCGCTTTCAGTGAGTCGGCGGATGGAGACCTGCGGGCCGACCATGGTGCGAGAAGCTCGTTCTCGGCCCGTTTGGGCATCGCGAGGGAGTGGGCTTTCGTGGAACAGGTGCATGGCGCCCGCGTCGTCCAGGCCAAAGAGCCGGGGGATCAGGGCCCGGCCGATGGCATTTGGACCGCGGAAGGAGGCTGTCCCGTTGCGATCTTCACCGCTGATTGCTTCGCTGTCGTGATGCAGTCGGACACCGCGGTTGGCATCGCCCACGCGGGCTGGCGGGGAGCATCGGCTGGCGTGGTGTCGGGTCTCAGGCGCTCGATGGCGGACGCGGGCCACGATCCGGAAACCGCGCTGATCGGGCCGGGCATTGGGCCCTGCTGTTTCGAGGTCGGCCTCGAAGTCCAAGAGAAGTTCCCGGAGAACCTGGCGCGCACGACATGGGGCACGCCCTCGGTCGATTTGGTCGAGGCCATCACAGGAGAGCTGGAGGGTCTGCGGGTGTGGGCGGTGGAGGCTTGCACCATGCACGGCGAGGGCTGGTTCAGCCACCGCGGCGATGGCACTCCGCGTCGAATGGCAGCTGTGGCATGGCTCTGAGCGGGTTCCACGAGGTCATCGAGCGTGCCGGCGCAGCCGCCGAGCGCGTTGATCGAAGCCGGGACGAGATCACCCTCGTGGCAGTCTCCAAGGGGAGAACGGTCGATCAGATCAGGGAACTGTACGAGCTCGGCCATCGCGATTTTGGCGAGAATCGAGCAGCGGAGATGGCTGAAAAGGTTCCTCAGCTGCCCGAAGACATACGATGGCATTACGTCGGGATGCTGCAATCGAACAAGGCGAGGTTGGTTCGCGACCAAACCCATCTACTCCATTCGATGGATCGGGTTTCCCTCGCCAAATCCTGGTTGAAAGGCATCGGTGAGCCTCCTCCTGTGATGCTTCAAGTGAACGTGGGGCGTGAGGAGCAAAAGGGCGGGGCTCTACCCGAGGATGTGTCGACGCTCGCGGCCCGTTTTGTGGCCATGGGCTTGGAAGTCCGGGGCCTCATGGCCATACCGCCCCTCGGAGAGAGTGCCGAAGAGAGCCGTCCCTATTTCTCCGCTCTCAGGGAGCTCCGGGATGAGCTGAGGGTCGAGCTCCCGACGGTCGACGGTCTCTCCATGGGCATGACGAATGACTTCGAGGTCGCGATCGAGGAGGGTGCTTCGTTCATAAGGGTGGGACGGGCTATCTTTGAATCAACCGTTGACAGGGATTGATCTGAATGTCATCACTTTTTTCCAAAGCGCTCGTGTACCTCGGGTTGGTCGATGAGGACCAGGGCGACTACGAGCCGGGTGAGGCCCCAGGCGCCGCATCCGCCACCAATGACGGCCCCGAGGCACGCCGGGTGGAGCCCCGCAGGGTCGACCCGTTTGAGACTGAGCGTCGGGTCGAGCCTCCGCCAACGGCGAGGGCGGCCAACGTGGCGCAGCGCCGTGACTCCGCGTCGAGGGTGCCTTCCGCGGGGCCAATGGTTCGTCCGGTGGAGATACAGTCCGACGTCCTCCTTGTAGAGGAGTTTGCAGATGCCAGGGCTCTGGCTGACCGAATCCGGGATCGGACACCGGTCGTGCTCGACATGCGCGGAATCGATTCCTCTCTGGTTCGGCGGATCGTCGATTTCTCTTCTGGGCTCATATACGCCTTGGACGGTTCGATGCGAAAGGTGGGCGATGGGCTCGTCCTGGTGCTCCCGCCACGTGTCACCCTCAGCCGGGATGAGAGGCGCCGTCTTGCCTCCCTCGGTGCCTACGAGCTCGACGACATCGAAGACTGATTTTGCTCGACATCATCATCTTCCTGCTGCAGATCTATTTGTACGCAGTTATCGCCTGGATCATCCTGTCTTGGATCCGCGTGTCCCCGGATCACCCCGTGGCCAAGCTCTCGGTGCTCCTCGACCGGATCATTTACCCGGTTCTCCTTCCCCTCCGCCGGGTCATACCTCCGCTGCGACTTGGCGGCGGCCTGCTCGATCTATCACCGATCGTGCTCATAATCGGCATCCAGATACTCATCTCGATCCTCAATTGAGAGCAAAAGCTCGGTGGGATTGACCTGCGTGAATCCACCCATCACTTATTCTGGCCAGGATCTCAAGGAGGCCTGATGACGCTGACACCGTCGGACATTGAACAGAAGACTTTCTCGACCGCCCTCCGCGGCTACAACCTCGACGAGGTCGACGACTTCCTCGACGAGGTCGTGCGTTCGATGCGCAAGCTTCACGACGAGCTCGACGCAGCACGCACCGAGCTCGAGGCCAAGCCCACCCAGCCCGCCCCCGCACCCGAGCCCGCACGTGTCGTCGAGCCGACGCCATCGCCTGTCGTAGAGCCTCCGCCTCCTCCCGTCGTCGACGAGTCGGCTGTCGGTAAGGCGCTCATCGCCGCTCAGGAAACGGCGGATCGCATCGTGACCGATGCAAGGGCTGAGGCAGATCGAATATTGCTCGAGGCGCAGAGCGAGGCCGACTCCTTCGAGGAGACTCGCTTGCAGCGCAAGGCTGAGGCCGAACAGGAGATCAAGCGTATCGACGGGCTCGTGGAGAGGGTCAAGGGTGAGCTCGCCGGGTTGTCGGCAGCGGTGGGGACCAATCTCGACGACATGAGCGCTGCCATCGATGGTGCGGAGTCCGAGTTGGAGGAGATGGGCCCGGACGCGACGTCTGAGGAGTCCGGCGACGATGATTCGGAAGAGGAGGAGGACGCCGACGCGGACTCATCCGCCCCGGCGACGGCCGGGGCAGAGGTCACATCGTCACCTGAGACGGACGACACCACCGAAACCGCTTCCGGCCAGGACGAGGCCGGAAACGGGGACGCTGACGAGTACTTCATCTTCCCGGAAGACGGCGACGACTCCGAAGACTCCGAAGACGACGAAGATTCCGAAGACGAAGAGAGTCGCTGAGCTATTCCGCCCTGTCGCCTA
>QQVI01000066.1 GCA_003388545.1 Actinomycetota bacterium | reverse complement strand
CATCTCCTTGGATACGAGAAGTGGGGCGGGCGACCCGGGAATCTGTGCCGTCGTGATCACGACATCGGAGTCCGCAACGTGAGGGCTCAGCGCATCTTGTTGCCGACGCTGCGTCTCGTCGGCCACTTCCTTCGCATAGCCCGTGGCAGCTGCAGCCGACTCATCCACCGGGGCCGCCACGAACTTCGCACCGAGGCTCTCGATCTGCTGGCTCACTTCCGGGCGGATGTCATATGCGGAGACGACAGCCCCCAGCCTCTTCGCGGTTGCGATGGCTTGAAGCCCGGCGACTCCGGCCCCCAGGACGAGGACCCTGACCGGAGGGATGGTGCCGGCAGCCGTGACGAGCATCGGGAACACTCGCCTTTGCCGCTTCGATGACTGCCTGGTACCCCGCCACCGTGGCCTGTGAAGAGAGAGCATCCATGCTCTGAGCGAGGGTCGTCCGAGGAATCGCTTCCATGGCGAACGAGGTGATCCGGCGTTCGAGCATCGCTGTGACTGCCGGCCCACCGGCGAAGGGGTCGAGGAACCCGATCAGTATCGATCCTGCCTGGATCCGTTTGATTGTCTCGATCGAAGGAGGCCCCACTATGAGGACCACGTGGGTGTCCCGTAGCGTGTCGTTGCCCACTGTTGCCCCGGCCTCGACGTACTGTGCGTCGTCGAAGCGCGCCAGCTCACCCGCACCCGGCTCCACGGCTACCTCGAAGCGTTGCTCGGCAAGGCGAACCACCGCTTGGGGCGTCAGAGCAACCCGTCGCTCACCGCCGGTCTCCTTGAGGACAGCTATTCGCATCAGGCCGATTCAATCAGGGATGGCTGAGATTCGACAATGCGGCCACCCCTGCTTTGATCCCGATGCCTATGCAAGCCTCGTCGAGTTGGAAGGACGACGAGTGCAAGTCGCCGCGACCTTTCGCTGCGCCCAAGCGAAACAAGGCGCCCGGGACGACTTCGAGGTAGTTGGCGAAGTCCTCGCCGCCCATGCTCGTTGGCGTCGGCACGATGGCCTCGGAGCCAAATGCGGCCTCGATCCCATCCACTGCCCTAGAGACGACTCGCGCGTCGTTGACCACGGGAGGTATTGCCTGCTGATAGGACAGCTCGTAGCCCGCACCCGACATGTTGAGGAGATTTGAGAGGGTCTTCTCCATGATCCCGGGGAGCTGATCCCAGAGCTCGCGATCGAGAGTTCTCACCGTTCCCTTGAGCTCGAGCCGGGTGGGGATCACGTTCTCGATCGTCCCCCCGTGGATCGACCCAAAGGCGAGCGTCAGAGGGCTACGTGCGTCGATCTTCGACCGCAGGGCGGCCGGGAGGTCGACCACGATGCGGGCGGCGGCTTCAACCAGGTCGACTGTTTGATGAGGACGGGCTGTGTGTCCGCCGGGGCCAGTGAGGATGATCCCGAACTTGTCGGCGCTGGCAGTGATGGGACCGGTGCGGGCTCCCACGTAGCCCGCGTCGAGCGCCGGATCCACATGGAAAGCGATCAATGACGTCAATCCATCGACGAGGCCCTCCCCAACCATCTCGATGGCACCGCCGGGGAAGCCCTCCTCGGCGGGTTGGAAGAGGATGCGCACTCCGCGCTCCGGTTCGAGATCGCGGACGACGAGGGCTATCCCGAAAGCGATTGCGGCGTGTGCGTCATGGCCGCAGGCATGCATCCAACCCGGATTCAGGGAGACCGGGATGTTGCCCTCCGGCTCATCGATGGGCAGGGCGTCGATGTCGGCTCTGAATCCAACGACCGGGTGATCGCCGACGTCGACCCACAGGCCGGTTCGCGGGGATCTGTCATGTGGTTCGAGGCCGTGCGACTCGAGGGCGCCTTCGATGATGCGGGTCGTCTCGTACTCGTGGTACGACGGCTCCGGATTCTGGTGGAGCTTCCGCCGCAACTCGAGGGCGTGTGGGAGGGCGCGCTCGACCAACACACCGATATTCTCGGGGAACTTCATTGCCCAAAAGCCTAACCGAGGGTTATCACTGGTAGAAGCGGCGTTCGAAGACCCTCCTCGCTCGCCGGGTTGCCTGACGGAATCTCTCCCTGAGCTCAACGGTGCGATCGAAACCGAGCGAAGCCGCAAGGCTGGAGAGCTGTGCCGGGTCGCGGGGGAGGGAGTCCGCCTGGCGCCCTCTCTGGAGGTGAAGCCTGAGCCGGATCCTGGTGCAAAGCTCGTAGGACGTCATGAGGGCGTCGTGGTCTCCCTTGGTGAGCTCGCCGATGTCGAGGAGGGCGTCCAGGGCACGCGGGGTCACCGGAGTCTGGAGCGGTTCGTGCCGGGCACCGTGGCGGAGCTGGAGGAGTTGGGTGAGGAACTCGATGTCGCTCAGCGAGCCCGGGCCTAGTTTCAGGTGGTAGTCGGCATCCTCTCCCGGATCGATCCGCTCTGTCTCCACCCGGGCCTTGATCCGCCTGATCGACTGGACGAACTCCGGCTCCAGGCTCTCCCGCCAGATGGACGGCCGCATCGTGTCGTAGAACCCCGCAATGACATCGGGATGTCCGGCCACGGCTCGAGCGCGAGTCATGGCGAGGATCTCCCAGGGCTCTCCCCACTCCTCGTAGTAGCGCCCGAGGCTTTCTATCGAACGCGCTATCGGGCCCGACTTGCCCTCGGGGCGCAAGTCGGCATCCAGCTCGTACCCCTCGCCGTGCCTGCCCGGCTCGGACAAGATGGCTCGCAGCTTCTGCGGGATAGCCAGCGCATCCTCCCTCGCCATGCCGTCGAAGACATACATCAGGTCGAGGTCGGAGCCGTAGGAGAGCTCTCCACCACCCCACCGGCCCAGGGCGATCACCGCGAAGGGCTGTCCCGGAGCGGCTACCTCGAGAGCGCCGACCATGGCCGCGTCGGCAGTGTCGGAAAGGGACTCGACGGTCCCCAGGACGGGGTGATCGAGAAGGATGTCACGTGCGGCGATCCGGAGTCGGCGGCGCCTGGCGAATCGCCGGATCGTCCCGATTCGGTCGTCGAGCTCGGGTCGAGATTCGAGGAGGCCGAGGAGTCGTGCGGCTGCTTCTTCCCGGTCGCGCACGTCGGCGAGGTCGTCTTCACTTCCCAATCGGGGGATGAACTCAGGGATTCGGTCTATCAGCTCGGCGAGGAGACGGCCAGTGCCCAGCAGCATGGCCAGCCGCTCTCCAGTGGCAGGGTTGCTGAGCAGCCGGGCGACCAATGCGGAGTGGTCAGGTGTGTGGGCCAGGAGAAGGCGAAGCTGGCTCAAGCCCAGGTCCGGGTCAGGGGACAATGAGAGCCAGTCGAGCATCAAGGGCATCATCTGCTGCATCGCCCTGGAACGTCTGCTGAGGCCGCTCGTCAGGTCATCCAGTGCGGATGCCGCTTCGCGTGGGTTGCCGAAACCGAGGGCCGTCAATCGCTCGCCGGCGCGATCGGGCCCGAGGCGGGCACTCGGCGATCCGACCAGGGACTCGAGAACAGGCCTGAAGTAGATGCGCTCGTGCTGGGTGCGCGCCATGCTGCGGGTCTTCCTGAGGTGTTCCGTCAGCGATGCGCCCTGCTCGAAACCGAGGTTCCGAGCCAATCGCTCCTGATCCTGCGGGCCTTGCGGATACCGGTGGGTCTGCCTGAGGTCCCACAGCTGTATGTGGTGCTCCAGCCGTCGGAGAAACATGTACGCGGTCTCGAGCTCGTCCTTTTCGTCGCTCGTGATGAACTCACCCTGTTCCAGCGCCGAGAGTGCCTCGAGGGTCGAGCGCACCCGTAACGATGGATCATGGCGTCCGTGAACCATCTGGAGCATCTGCACGGTGAATTCCACGTCCCGGATCCCGCCGGCCGATCTCTTGATGTCCTCGTCCGGAGCTCGTTCCTCCGACATGGCCTTTATCCGTCTCAGACCGCGGAGGGCGTCGACGTCGAGTCCCTCCTCCCAGACGAACTTCGAAGCCATGGCCATGAATCGCTCCCCTAGCTCTTGGCTACCGGCGGCATGACGCGCCTTGAGAAGAGCCTGCAGCTCCCATGGCTCAGCCCACTTCTCGTAGTAGCGCTCGTACGCGTCGATCTTCCGTGTCAGCGGGCCCATCGTTCCTTCGGGCCGAAGGTCGGCATCGATGAGAAGCCCGGGACCATCGAAGGTGGAGTCGGTGAGGATCGTCATGATCCGACCGGCGAGCGCCAGGGCGGCCCGCCTGCCCTCATCGGTCTCGCCGGAGGCATCGTCGTGGACGAAGACGAGGTCCAAGTCCGAGTGGTAGTTCAGCTCGTTCGCCCCCCACTTTCCCATCGCGATCACGGAGAAGTCGACGTCCCCAATGCTCGGGTGCTGTGTTGCGAGCTGTGATCGCGCCGTGTCGAGGGTCCTCTCGAGGAGACCGTCAAAGAAGCGGGAGTACCGGAACATCGCCTCAGTCATGTCGATCTCTCCGCTCACATCGTCACCTGCGATGACGTACAGAGCGCGCCGCTGCTGGAGCGCCGGGGATAGCTCCTCGAAGTTCTCAGCTGTGACGAGCAGTGGATTATTCGCCAGGCTCGAAGGGATCGCCCGACTCACGGCGGCGATCGCCCCAAGTCGCTTCAACTCGGACGGGGGAAGCTGCGTCCCGTCCAACGCATCCAGCACAGCCTGTAAGCGAGCTTCGGTCTGGTTCTCGAAGAGGACCGGCAGATGGTGGGTGTCGGATCGGTTGCCGCGCCCGCCCGGCGGGCCCGACCCGACTTCTCCTGGGCTGTCGTTCACCCCATCAGGCTACGACGTCGAATATCGTGCGGCTATGCCCATCCGGATCGCAGGTGCCCAACTGAATCTCGTAGTTGGCGACATCGAGGGCAATGAGGCCCGCATCATCGATGCTGTGGGCCGCGCTACCACGGAAGGCGCTGATGTCCTGCTACTGCCAGAGTTGGCCATCAACGGATATCCACCCGAGGACCTGGTGTTGCGCAGGGACTTCGTCGATGCCGGGCTTGCGGCGTTGCATCGTATTGCCCGCAGGACGACCACAACAGATGTGGTGGTGGGTGTTGTCGATCACGCACCAGGCCCCTCCGCCGGCGCCGAAGATGCGATCGAGAGGAGGGTCGCCAACGGAGCGGGACTATTGGGAGATGGCGAGGTCAAGGGGATCTACCACAAGGTCCACCTCCCGAACTACGGGGTCTTTGACGAGGATCGCTATTTCTCGGTGGGCGCCAGCCCGGAACGCGTCTGGGAGGTCGCGGGCGTGCCGGTCGGCATCTCGGTGTGCGAGGACATCTGGCTCACCGACGGTCCCCCACGGCTCCAGGCTGCCGGTGGTGCTCAGATCTTGCTCAACATCAACGCTTCGCCATTTCACGCCGGCAAGGCAAGAGCTCGCGAGGAGATGCTCGCAGCCCGGGCCCGCGCCTCAGGAATTCCCGTCTTCTACCTCAACCTCGTGGGTGGGCAGGACGAGTTGGTGTTCGATGGCGCTTCGGTGGTCTTGGACGCAAACGGTGAGGTGATCCATCGCTCGCCTCAGTTCGAGGAGGACTTCTTCGTCATCGAATGCCCGCTGCCAGGGGAGTCCTTCGCACCGGATTCGCCACCAACCCCGTTGCTCGATCCGCTTCGCGAGATCTACGAAGCGCTCTGCATCGGGCTTCGCGACTACGTGTCGAAGAACGGGTTCAGCGGGGTTCTGATCGGCCTCTCTGGGGGAATCGACTCCGCTCTAACGGCCACGATTGCCGCCGATGCGCTGGGGCCCGAAAACGTGTGGGGGATTTCCATGCCGTCCCGCTACTCGAGCAGGCACTCGATAGAAGACGCCCGCTCGCTGGCCGACAATCTCGGGATCCGGTTCGATCTCCTCGAAATCGACGGCATCTTCACCTCATTTCTGGAAACGCTCGGCGGTGTGTTCGAGGGGACAAGCGAGGGTGTCGCCGAGGAGAATCTCCAGGCCCGAACCCGCGGCACGCTCCTGATGGCGCTTTCCAACAAGTTCGGCCACATGGTGCTCGCGACTGGCAACAAGTCGGAGATGGCGGCGGGGTATGCGACCCTCTATGGGGACATGGTTGGCGGCTACTCGGTGCTCAAGGATGTTTTCAAGACTGTGGTCTACGAGCTCGCTCGATGGCGAAACAAAGACGGGGAAGTGATCCCCGAGAACACCCTGACCAAGCCGCCGTCGGCAGAGCTCAAACCCGACCAGAAGGACTCCGACACATTGCCGCCATATGAAGTGCTCGACGGCATCCTGATGCGCTACATCGAGCGAGACATGGGCGTCGAAGAGATCATTGCCGACGGATACGCTTCGGAAACGGTCGTCAGGGTCGCAAGGATGGTGGACCGCAATGAGTACAAGAGACGCCAGTCGGCTCCTGGTGTGAAGATCACCGTCAAAGCGTTCGGGAAAGACCGCCGGCTCCCCATCACGAACCGATATCGACCCAATCCGGATGGTTGACCGACATGTCTGAGACCGTCTGGATCAATGGAGAAGTGAGCGACGGGCGCATCCCTGTCACCGACTCATCCGTCCTCCGGGGAGACGGCTGCTTCGAGGTCCTGCGCGCCTACAAGGGAGAGGTGTTCGCCATCGACGACCACCTTGATCGCTTGGAGCGCAGCGCCGCTCAGCTCGAGATAAGTCTCCCGCCACGGGATTCCATTGCGGGCTGGGTTCACTCGGCCGCCGAAGCCGAGCCTGACGGAGCGATACGGGTTGTCGTCACTCGCGGCTCCGCCCTGCCTGGTGCCGAGCCACAGACAAACGTGATCGTGTTTTCCCATCGGTGGGAGCGCAGCGTCGAGCAGGCCAGGCTGGCCTTGGTGCGTGCGCCCTGGCACAGCGGAGGCAGTGAGTGGGAGCTCCGGGGAGCGAAAGTCCTGAGCTATGCGCCCAATATGGCCGCATCACGATCGGCGCAGGCGAGAGGCTTCGACGACGCCCTTCTCATGACCGATGACGGGGTGATCCTCGAGGGTCCGACCTTCTCCATGGCCTGGGTTGTCGACGGAGTGATCGAGACGCCGTCGCTCGACCTGGGCATCCTCGATTCGATCACACGGAGGCATGTCATCCGTCTCGCCAGGGACATGGGCCATGAGGTTCTGGAGGGCATTTGGAAGACCACTCGTCTCGCCGATGCGGACGAGGTGTTGGCGGTGAGCACGATTCGGCAGGTCCAGCCGGTGATCCAAATCGGAGATTGGTCGCTCGAGCCCGGGCCGGTCACTGCCGGGCTGGCTATCGCCTTCGCTCAGCTGGTCGGGTCGGAGCTCTCCACACAGGATGTCTGACCCTCACCGAGCACCCACCACAAGAGGAGTCGAGCTGCCTCCGCCCTGTTGATGAGCGTTTCGTCGTCCACCGACTCATGGCAGAACCCGATACGACCGAGGATCCGCAGGCCCGTCTCGGCCTGATGCGAATCAGTCATCCGGAGATCGCTCGTTGTGTCGAAGCTGGCAGCGTCGGCTCCACGAAGCGTGAAGTTCGCCCATAGGGCCATGCGGGCAACGTCTCCAGCGGTGATCCCGGTCTGGAGGCATTCTTCGATCGGGGAGCAGCCCAGGACGAGGGGGAGTAGATGGTCGGGGACCGCCTGCTGCAAGCGGATCAGTTGGGCGCGGGTTTCCACGGTCGGAGGTGCCAGACCCGTTAGCTGGGCGAGGAGATCGGCGGTGTCCTCGGGTTGGGCCAGCCGGGTGGGGCAGAATTCCAGGCCTCTCTCGTCGCAGGGCCAGAAGATCCCGTTGGTCAGCATCGATGACGCCTGGAGCCCGATGGCGAGGCCATCGAGATCGAGATAGGGGCTGGAGGTCCAGGGCAACTCGAGGCCGGCCTTTGCGGCTTGGAGGCTCGAGTAGGGATCGACCGAATAGCCCTCCGGGTGCCTCAGCTCGAAGTGGAGATGCGGCACCGTGTCTTCCGCGTTTCCGGAATCGCCGATCCACCCTATGACATGGCCGGCCTCGACCCGGCTCCCCACCGCCAGGCCCGGTCGGACGCCGTGTCCGAGGACGTCGTTGTTCAGCTACGTGTCGTTGTTCAGATGCACATACAGGCTCTGCCAGCCGTCGTCATGCGTGATCAAGAGCCAGCAGCAGTCGTCCGGAGGGGTTGAGTGAATCGACGACACGGTGCCATCGGCCACAGCGACGACGGGGGCGAGCTTCGGCGTAACCAGATCGTTGCCTTTGTGACGACGTGCTCCGCCGTCCCGGTCCGCGCCAAAGCCGGAGATCACGTGGCTGTCGATGCCCAGGGGCCATTCCATTTCGTAGACCCAGCTCCGACAGATCGGCTCGGGCGGTGAGGTTGTCGTCGTCTCGGGAGAAGTCGTCGTGGTGGCACCGGTGGTGCTGGTGGTTGATGAATGGTCCGTGGTCGAGGTGTCCCCCGCAGTGGTGGTCGTCGAGTCTTGGGGCGGGAGGGTCGTCGTAGTGGGCAGAGGGTTGCCGTGGACGTCGAGGTGGGGGAAGAGCATATCGAGGGTGATGGGACCACACTCGCCTTCGGCGGCTTCACCAGGCGCGGCGAGCAGCAAGAGACCTCCGAAGAGGGCCGCAATAACCAGCGCTCCGCTGAACTTCCCCGCCATCCAGCGCCCAGGCTACACATCCGGAGCAGGCGCGCGCCGGGTGAGCACCGGGCACGTAGAGAAACCGGCGCGGAACTACTCCCGGGTGCGATTACGTTGATCGGATACGCAACAGATAGGGGCTAGCCATGAATCTCAAAGGGGTACTGAAACTCCTGATAATCGCCATTGCTCTCCCGGTCGCGATCGCCGCGTGCGACGGGGAAGCCGAGCCCGAGCTCACCACAACCTCATCACTTGTCGGTTCAACGACCGCACCCGACACCGACTCGACCACAAGCACTTCTTCCGCCGGCGGCGACACGACCACGACAACCCTGGTGGGCCAGCCCGTAGACAGCTACGACGTCATATTGCGAGAGAGCACAGACGAGGGCGAGACGCTCTACATCGTGATCCCCCCGGGCGATTACACGAGCGTCGATTTGGAGAACTTCGTCGGCGACCTGATCGACGAAGACGATGATGTCGAAAGCGCAGAGGTGTTCGACAGCGAGGAGGCCCTCGAGGCCTTCTTGCTGGACGAGTCGGAGCAGACCGCCGACGATCTGGTCTTGATCGACGAGCATCACCTGGTGAGCCTCATCGACGGCAACCGCGTTCGATTCCAGGGCCCGTACGCCGACTTCGGCGAATACGCCATCGGGAGCTAGCGGGCTCCTATAGGAGTGCTGCTGCGATCAATAGGAACCCGCCGAATCCGACGAGGTCGGTTAGAAGGGTGACGAATATCGATGATGCGAGCGCCGGGTCCTGGCCGAAGGAGCGGAGCACCACCGGGATTGCCGAGCCGGCCAGAGTGCCGATGGCCAGGTTCGCCAGAGCGGCGAGGGCCACGGTGCCGGTGACCACGACGGTTGATTGGGTGTCGAAGACATTGGCAGCCAGCAACAGGTAGGTGATGCCGCCCCCAAGGATCCCGAGGAGGATCCCATTGAGCAGCCCGACGCTCAATTGCCTGGCGAGTATTCCGGGCACCTGTGACCCGGGAACGTCGTCGGAGGCCATGGAGCGAATCATCACCGCGAGGCTTTGATTCCCGCCATTACCGCCGATCAGCGCGATGACCGGCATCAAGGCCGCGAGGACAGGTTCTCTGCTGATCACGCCTGTCTGTTGCTCGATCACCAGCGCCACGACCAAGGCGAGAACGAGATTTAGCACCAGCCAGGGTGCTCGAACCCGGAACGAGAGCCCGATGTCGGAGTAGACGGTCTCTTCGATGCCGGCGCCCACAGCGGCGGCGAAGTCCTCGGTGGCCTCGTCCTGGATCGCCTCGATGACGGCCTCGTTCGAGACCATCCCGAGGAGCTTCCCGTGCCCATCCACGACGGGAACTCCGAGAAGGTGATAGCGCTGGCAGATCTCGGCGATCTCCTCGCGGTCGGTGAAGGGGTCGACGGCTATCGGGTCCGGGACCATGACGTCGGCGAGCGGCGACCCGGGGCGGCGGAAAACGAGGTGGCGGAACGAAACCACTCCCTGGAGGTGGCGTCCCTCGTCGACGACGTAGATGTAGGTGAGGTCCTCATACTGCTCGTTGAGCTGCCTGATCCTCTCTGTCGCCTCGCCTGTCGTGAGCCCGGCGGGAAGGAAGGCGACGTCGGTGGTCATCAGACCTCCGGCGGAGTCGGGCGGATAGACGAGGAGCTTGCGATACGCCGCTTCGGTTGCACCGTCGACGAGGCCGAGGACGTCGCTGATTATCTGCTCATCGAGAACAGCCAGGAGGTCGGTTGCCTCCCGGTCAGGCATCTCCGTTATCGCCGCGGTGAGGTCGCTCAGCGAGACATGCTCGACTATCTCGGCCGCCAGCTCCGGAGCTATCTCCTCGAGGACCTGCGCCGCGTCCGCGGGGTCGAGTTCAGAGATGAGATCGGCTGCGTCTTCCTCGCGAAGCTGCTCGATGACGTCTGCTGCGTCGCTGGGAGATGCTTCGACTAGGGCTTCCCACTCTTCGGGTCTCAGGTCCAGGTAGTCGGCGACCCGGTCCCTGTCGCGGCGCGCCGCCGCAACCAGTGCATTGGCAAGGTCGCGTGGCCTTCTCAGCCGGAATCTCATGAGTCGCCCTCTGGGTCCGGAACGACCGTCAGGCTAACTTGGCTCAGCCCTCGTAAGGACGCACGGATTTGATCGTGACGGTCAGGCTCCCGACAGGAGCCTCGTAGGTCACTTCGTCCCCTTCGCCGGCGCCAAGCAGCGCCGCCCCGAGCGGGCTCGTAGGTGATGCGAGAAGCAAGCCGGACACCTTGTTCTCCTGGGGCGCGACGAAATACTCCAGCTCATCGCCGTCCCCGTCCACGACCGTGACCAGCGAGCCGACTTCGACCCTCCCGCTGTCGACAACTTCTCGAACCTCGGCAACCCGGAGCGTGTGCTCCAGCTTGCGGATCTTGGCTTCCATGAGGCCCTGTTCGTTCTTGGCAGCGTCGTAGTCTGCGTTCT
>QQVI01000005.1 GCA_003388545.1 Actinomycetota bacterium | reverse complement strand
GCAATTCCGCGTGCAGGTCAGAGAAGGTGGCTCCTCAACCAGCCACGTGGTCAAGGTCGATGTAGAAGGAGAGCCGTTCGATTCGACTGCCGCTCATGATCTCGTTGAAGCCTCCTTTCGATTCCTCCTCGACCGCGAGCCGAAGGAGTCCATCATGTCCCGGTTCGGGCTATCCGTGATCTCCAGGTACTTCCCCGAATACCGGTCGAAGATCGGCGAGTACCTTGGCTGATCAAGCGTACGTGGACGCCCGAGCGGCCTTCGAGGAGGAAGGCCTCGTACCTGAGATCTGGTCGAACGGTGCCGGCTTTGTCTATGGCCGCCACAGCCATCCTTTTCACAAGGTCCTCTATTGCACCGAGGGATCGATCGTCTTTCACACGCCGGACGGAGATCACGCGCTCGAGCCCGGGGACCGCCTGGACCTGCCACCCGAGACGCCTCATAGTGCGACCGTGGGTCCCGACGGCGTGACTTGCTTGGAGGCCAGGCGGGACTAGGTGGGTCTGTCAGACCCGCTCTATGACGGTTCCGACCCCCATGCCGGCAGCTCCGCTGATGCCGACGACGCCATTGGTCGAGTCGGACGCCTCCATCTCGTCGAGCAGCGTCGCGACGAGGATTGATCCAGTCGCCCCGAATGCATGGCCCATGGCAATTGTCCCTCCATTGGCGTTGAAGCGTTCCGGCTCGACATCCAGGTCTCGCTCGAATTTGAGGCAAAGTGCCGCAAAGGCCTCAGCAAACTCGAATCTCTCGACATCTGCGACCTTCATACCGGCGCGGTCCAGAGCTTTGGCGACGGCCTCTTGGCCCGCAGTCAGCATTATCACCGGATCTACCCCGTGATTCGCATAGGAGCGGACTCTCCCTCGCCTCGGCAGCCCCAGATCCTTCGCCGTCTGATCGGAGGCGACCAACACAGCACCAGCCCCGTCGGCCAGGGATGGCGAGTTGCCGCGGTGATGCACGTGACGGATCTCTCCGGCTTCGGGGTATCGGCTCAAGGCAAGCTCGTCCTGGCCTCTGGCGCCGACGTTGGCAAACGCAGGCGTCATCGACGCCATGTCGGCAACGCTTGTGTTGGGCCTCACATGCTCATCCATGGCGAGTGTGGTTCCTTCGACCAGGACCAGAGACCTATCGAAGACGCCCCTACTCCACGCCGAAAAAGCCCGGTGATGGCTGCGCACGCCGTATGAATCCAGCTCCTCCTGGCTGAATCCTTCGAGTGTCGCCACGAGGTCGGCTGCGACACCCATGTGGACGGATCCGATCTCTCTGGAGATACGCGGATCGCTATAGAGGGGGCCGTCGTCGGAGAACATGGGCACCCGAGACACCGACTCGACGCCCCCGGCCAGCACGAGGCGTTCATCGCCGGCATCGACCTTGGCTGCGGCCATGTTCACAGCGTCGAGCCCCGACGCGCAGAATCGATTGATCGTGACTCCTGGGGTTTCGTGGGATAGGCCGGCCAACAGCGATGCTGTGCGGGCAATGTCGGCGCCTTGCTCCCCGGTCTGGGTGGCACATCCGACCACGACATCATCGATCAGGGCGGGATCAACGCCAGCTCGTTCGATGGCGGCCCGCATCACAGAGGTCAACAACTCAGTCGGACTGGCTCCCGAGAGCCCGCCTCCTGCCTTTGCCTTCCCTCGCGGTGTCCTGACTGCTTCGACAATTACAGCCATCAGCCCCCCGAACGGACGACAAAGCTGGCAACGGTGGTGCAGCTGCCACCGATGTTGAGCGTCTGGGCGGTCTTCGCACCAGGCACCTGGTATTCACCAGACGATTCCGTGACCTGTCGGCTTGCGTCGAGCACCATGCGAACACCGGTCGAGCCCACCGGATGACCGTTGCCGATGAGCCCTCCGCTCGGGTTCACCGGAAGCTCTCCGGTCCACTCGGTGACTCCATCCTCGATCGCTTTCCAGGCCTCGCCTGGCTCCGTGAGGCCAAGATGGTCGTATGCGACGTACTCGCTGATGGAGAAGCAGTCATGCGTCTCGATGACATCGACGTCTTCCAACGTCACCCCGGCTCGTTTCCGCGCTTCTTCAACTGCTCGCCGCAGATGAGGGAAAAGGTGTCCGCTATCCGCCGCTGCGAGCTTCTGGGCAAGTGGGAGTGCTGCGGTTGTGTGTCCCCAGCCGTCGATTCGAGGCATGTGAACGAAGTCGACCGCGTGTTGTTCCGCCCAACGGCCAGCGGCCCGCTCGGACGCAAGGACTATTGCTGCGGCACCGTCGGTGATTCGGCCACAGTCTTGTTTTCTCAAGCGGCCTTCAATGACCGGGTTGAGATGATCGTCCGGACCGAAGGCCGACTCCTCGAACCTCCAGCTCCGCGCTTGGGCCAGTGGATTTCGGGTTGCATTGTCGAAGTTCTTTCTTGCTATCGCGCCTAGATGGGAATGGTCCAGCCCGTAGCGCTTGTCGTACTCTTCGGCGATCTGAGAGAACTGGTGGGGCCATGGGAACGTGGCCTCCTGGCTCTCGTGTCCGACGAACATCGCGGCTCCGAGATGCTCGGCCGCTTCTTGACCGGGGACATTCCTCATCTGCTCCACGCCGACGACCAGCGCCACGTCGTAGCGGCCAGCCTCGATGTCGGCCATGGCCGACAGGATGGCCATCGAACCTGACGCACATGCCGCCTCGTGTCGGGATGCCGGCTTCCCCGACAGGGCAGGCTCGACCGTCGCGATCAGGGCGCCGAGGTGACCCTGCCCGGTGAACAGCTCGCCTGCGAAATTGCCGACGTGACTGACGTCGATGTCTCGCGCTTCAACACGAGCGTCCTCGAGCGCGCCGGCCACGACTGCACCGAGCATATCGGCGAGAGCATCCTCCCGTCCCCAGTTCTTGGCGAAGTCGGTCTGATGGCCGCCGAGTATGAACACGTTCACGCCCCCCGCTGCGGAAGACGCTCCTCTGGAACCCAACAAGCGTGGAAGCCATGTGGGACGCGTTGCGGTACTACGACGCGACATGCCTCGTCCATGGTCGCGGCGTCGAGGACCACGGCCTCGGACCGGTCCACGTTGGCGTCATAGACGAATGAGACCAGATAGCCATCATCCTCTGCCGTCGCTCTCGGACGCGGGGCAAAAGGTGCCTCGGATCCCCAACGCCCATCGCCGAAGTCGAAACGCTGCGATGTTCCCGTTTCGTTGTCGTACTTCACGAGACCTTCGAACAGCAGGGTGTAGCCGTTGTCAATTGCGACGTTGTAGGCGTATCTCGACTTACGGCCGAGGAATTGCGTGTTGATGACCGGGAACTCCGTGTTGAGATCATCCATGGGTGTCTCGGTCACGGACCCGGTCTTCAGGTTGAACCGATACCGGTAGAACTGAGCATCGAGTCGAAGGTACTCCAGCACCGACTCGAGCGGTCCGCTGAAGTCGCGCGTCGGAGGCTTCGGCTGACGTGTCCGGCAGAAGTTGAGCACCAGCTCGTCCCCCTCCTCCCAAGCATTGATGGTGTGGTAGGCGTAGCAAGGCTCGGCCTCGAACCACATGACATCATCGGTTGCGCCATAGCGGGGCAAGACGGCGAACCGCGCCGGGAGATCTCGGTCGAAAACGAGTTTGTGACGCCCGGCGGCCGCGACTTCAGGGTCCGCATACAAGGGCAGGTCCATGAGGACCGAGTAGTTCTCCGTGATCCACATGTCGTGCGGCATGCGTGCTCCGGGTAATGGGATCGGCACGAAATGCTTGAGGACCCCATCAGCGGACACCACGCCGTACCACATGTAGGGGGCCCGTGGGCCGTAGTCGAAGAACATGAACTCCCCGGTTCGCTCGTCGACCTTGGCGTGGGCAGAGACACAACCCTGATGGGCCCCATTCCAGTCTTCGACTCCGAGCGTCTCGAGAGTGAGCGGATCAACCTTGTAGGCCTCGCCGGCGAGGTACCACATGGCAAGGAGGTTCCCGTTGTGGAACACGACGTCGGTATTCGCCGTGTCCTTGAGCCGTCGGAAATAGCCGTCATCGGGATTGGCAGAAGTGTCCTCGACCATGCCCGCATACGAAGCGCCACCTCGAGCACTATCACGCTGGTAGCCGACGGTCTTCACCCATCGGTTGCGATAGGTCGCCTTCCCGTCGCGAAAGTGCAGCGCATGGAGCATCCCGTCACCGTCGAACCAGTGGTAGCGCCCTGTGGGCCGGTATCTGGGGTTGGGCCCGTTACGGACGTAGAGACCATTCAGGTCTTCGGGTATCTCCCCGATCACCTCTAGGTCGTCCGCAGCGATCTCGGTGTCGACCGGCGCATAGCCGCCGAGCAAATATGGGTTGTCCTCGGTGTCGAGAGCCAGATTGAGGGCGTCATTGCGCACTTGGGTCATATCCGGGAGTGTATTGAACCCAGAGTCAAATTTCTACCCAAGGGTCAAATTACTGGGCGAGGCCTTCGAGAAAGAGGTCGGCAAAGACTGCTGCAACCTCATCGACGGTCAGCCGACCACCGGAGCGAAACCAGACCAGCGTTGTGTTGCATGCGCCGAGAATCGCCTTCACGGTCACATCCACATCGATAGCCGCTTTGAATTCACCCGCTTCGATCCCCTCCCGGATCAGGTTCGCCCAAATGCCCTCGTATTCACGTCCCAACTCGTTGACCTTCTCGGCCATCTCTGGGGCGATGGAGTGCAGCCTCTCGGTGTTGAAGATCGTGTAGAGGTCGGCGTGCTCCTGGAAAACCGTGAGGTGGCCGGTGAAACCGGCGCGCAACCGATCCGTTGCCGTTGCATCACGGGCTGCGATCTCCCCCATCACTTCTAGGGCTGCCCCAACGCGTGATTCGACGAGTGAGGCGAGGAGCGCTTCCTTGGAGTCGAAGTAGTAGTAGAGGGCTCCCTTCTGGAGGTCGAGACCGGCCGCGATGTCCTCCATTCGAGTGCCATAGAAGCCGTTCCTGGCGAACAGAGCTGCTGCAGCGTCGTGGATCCGCTCTATCTTTGCGGCGCGCTTCTTTGACGTAGTCGACATCCTCTCGCCAGGTTACGGCAACCCACTCAGACACTCTGGATCGTGGTCGCCCGAACGGTGGTCGTGCCTGGAGGGGCTGGAAAGAGCCACCGGGCTGGCGTGAGCCACGTAGAGAGGTCATAGTCTCCGCTCATGGCGAAGTTCATCGACTGCTCTCACCTCATCGAGAACGGAATGACCACTTATCCCGGGCTACCCGGACCGAACATCGGAGAGCACTTGAGCCGTGCCGACTCCAGGTCCCACTATCAGGAGGGAACGGAGTTCCAGATCGGGACGATCTCGATGGTGGCCAACACAGGGACTTATCTCGACACTCCCTTCCATCGCTATGCAGAGGGCCACGACCTCGCCGACCTACCACTCACGAAAGTCGCAAACCTCGAAGGCATCTGCATCAGCGTCGAAGGGCCTCGCATCGAGGCGGAAGTGCTGAATGACCATGACCTCAGCGGATGCGCCGTCCTGTTCCATACGGGCTGGGATCGATATTGGGGAACCGAGCGTTACGGATCAGCCGAGCATCCATACCTCGGCGAGGAGGCAATCGAGCTTCTGGTCCGGGCTGGGGCAGGTCTCGTCGGGATCGACTCGGTGAACATCGACGACACATCTGGCGGGAGCCGCCCGGCACACAGCCGGTTTCTCGGAGCAGGGATCCCGATCGTCGAGCACCTGACCGGGCTCGGTCAACTGGCTGGCAGTGCCTTTCGCTTCTTCGCAGTCCCACCGAAAGTTCGCTCCCTAGGCACCTTTCCGGTGCGCGCCTTCGCAATCCTGGATTAGGCCCTACACGTCCAGCTCGTAGACCAAGAAGCCCGAGAAGCCACCGGTCAACCTGTCGTAGAGACGCCGGGCGGTCACGTTGTCCGCTGCTGTCTGCCAGTAGACGTTGGCCCAACCTTCCGCGCGGGCTGCTTCGACAACCGCATCGATCAGCTTCTCTCCGATCCCCTGACCACGCAGTCCTTCGTCTACATACAGGTCCTGGAGGTAGCAGACCGGGCGGTCCTGCCAGGTGCTCTCGTGCGGGAAGAAGTGGACGAGACCAACGATGGTGCCATCCAGCTCGGCGACCAGTGCCCGGATCGGGCTCTCAGGATCGACGATGCGAGACCACAGAGAGTCGGAACCTGTAGCGACATCTGGTGACTCATAGAAGTCGAGATACAACTCCCAGAGTCGTTGCCAGTGGCTCCGCTCGTCGATCCGTACCGGCCTGACGGTTGCATTCGGATTCATAGCCGGAATCTATGTCACGCCAGAGTGGGGCGACGCTGTACCGGGGTGCGCTCTCCGATACTTCTTGCAGCGTCGACTGACAAGCCGACGCTAAGCGACCATTGGCTCTTTGATCGAAGCCTGGGCTGCGGCAAGCCGGGCGACCGGCACCCTGGGCGGGGAGCAACTCACATAGTCGAGGCCCAGCCTGCGGCACAGAGCAATTGAGTCGGGATCGCCACCGTGCTCACCGCAAATGCCTGCGTTCAGGCCTTCGCGCGTCGCTCGGCCCTTCTCGACGGCAATCCTCATCAGCTCGCCAACCCCTTCCGGGTCGATCGTCGCGAACGGGTTGCGGGCGAGTATGCCCTCTTCCAGATACTGAACCAGGAAAGCCTTCTCCGCGTCGTCTCTGCTGATCCCGAATGTCATCTGCGTCAGGTCGTTGGTGCCGAAGGAGATGAACTCCGCGTGCCGGGCAATCTCATCGGCGGTGAGAGCAGCCCTGGGGATCTCGATCATGGTGCCGAACTCATAGTCGATCTCGACGCCCTGCTCGGACATGACCGCCTGCGCCTCCTCCTCGAGCTCTTCCCGCTGACGGGCCAGCTCGTTGACATGGGCAGTTAGCGGGATCATCACCTTCGGTTTCACCACGGCGCCTTCTCCGGACACCTGGCAAGCAGCCTCGAAGATCGCCCGGACCTGCATCTTGGTGAGGCCGGGAAGGACGATGCCGAGACGGACTCCGCGAAGACCAAGCATCGGGTTTGACTCCCGCAGGCTCTCGACCCGCTGCAGCATGTGCTCCTGCTCCTCGATCCTGGCAAGCAGGTCATTGATCTCCTTGAGGGAGCCTGCCGACTGGATCCTGATCTTCAGATCGGTGAGGTCGGTCGTGAGCTCCTCGAAGCTGGGCAGGAATTCGTGCAGCGGCGGGTCGATGAGCCGGATGGTCACGGGCAGCCCGTCCATCGCTCGGAACAGGCCCACGAAGTCTTCTCTCTGGAACGGCAGGAGCTGGGCCAGGGCTTCGACCCTGTCCGCCGGGATCGACGCAGTGATCATCTTCTGGACAATCGGGAGTCGATCGGAGCCGAAGAACATATGCTCGGTCCGGGTCAGACCGATACCTTCCGCTCCGTAGCTGCGGGCAAGGCGGGCGTCGTCGGGGTTGTCTGCGTTGGTCCAGACCCCTATGTCGCGTACCTGGTCCGCCCACTCGAGAAGCTTCTTCAGCCAGTCATTCTCGAGGTCCGGCGTCCGTGTCTCCACCTCACCGATGATGACCTCGCCGCTGGTCCCGTCGATAGAAATGACCTCTCCCTCTCGAACCATCCGGTCTCCTACATGGAGAACCCTCTCGCTTAGGTCGATGATCAGATCTTCGGCGCCAACAACCGCCGGCTTCCCAAACTGCCTTGCCACGAGCGCTGCGTGGCTCGTGCGCCCGCCACGGCTGGTGACGATGCCGTTGGCCGCGAGCATCCCGTGCACGTCGTCAGGCTTGGTCTCAGGCCGCACCATGATGACGTCGCGGCCATCCTCCTTCGCCCAACGCTCGGCCAGGTCGGCATCGAAGGCGACCATGCCAACTGCCGCGCCGGGAGAGACGTTCAGGCCAGTGGCGAGGAACCTGCCCTCGTCTTTGGCAGCCTTCTTTGCTTGAACTGCGAATGAAGGGTGTAGGAAGAAGTCGATCTGCTCGGGCTTGACCCGACTGATCGCCTCCTCCTGGGTGATCAGGCCCTCTTCGGCCATGTCGACGGCAATTCGTACTGCTGCTTGCGCAGTTCTTTTCCCGTCGCGCGTCTGCAGGATCCAGAGCTTTCCCATCTCGATGGTGAATTCCATGTCCTGCATTTCGCGGTAGTGCTCTTCGAGGCTCTTGGCGATCTCGGTGAACTCCGTGTAGATGTCGGGGAACTCGCGTGACATCTCCTCCATGCGCTTGGTCACCCGGGTACCGGCGACCACGTCCTCACCCTGGGCATTGGTGAGGTAATCACCCTCGATGCTTGGCTCCCCCGTGGTTGCGTTGCGGGACATGGCGACGCCCGTGGCCGAGTCCTCTCCCATGTTCCCGAACACCATCGTCTGGATGTTCACCGCGGTTCCCAGGTCGTGAGAGATGCCGGCCGCGTTGCGGTAGTCGATGGCCCTCTTGCCGTTCCAAGATCGGAACACAGCCTCGGTCGCCAGGTGCAATTGCTCGGTGGCGTCCTGGGGGAAGCTCCGGCCGGCGAAGCGCTCGACGATGGCCTTGAACTCTTCGGTGATCGCCCTGAAGTCGTCTGCAGTGAGGTCGGAGTCGCTGGAGACACCTCTCTCTGCCCGGAAGCGCTCCAGCACGTACTCGAAGGGCTCATCCCGAACGCCGAGCACGACCGAGCCAAACATCTGAACGAGTCTCCGGTAGGCGTCGTAAGCGAAACGCTCATCGTTGGTCAGCTTGACCATCCCCTCGACGACCTCGTCATTCATCCCGATGTTGAGGACCGTGTCCATCATCCCGGGCATCGAGAACTTGGAACCCGAGCGGCACGACACGAGGAGCGGATTCGATGCGTCTCCGAAGGACTTGCCGGTGGCCTCTTCCACTTTCTGAAGGGCGGCTGCGAGCTCCTCGAGCAGACCGTCCGGCAGCTCCTCGCCTGCTGCGAGGTACGCATTGCACGCCTCTGTGCTGATCGTGAAACCGGGCGGCACGGGAACGCCGATCCGGGTCATGTCACCCAGATTGGCGCCCTTTCCCCCAAGCAAAGCTCGGGTCTCCTCCCAGTCGCCGCCACTCGCGGCCTGTGCGTCGTCGACCTCGTCGAAGGCATAGATCCACTTGCTCGCCATCAGAAAAACCTCGTAGTCATTGATTCCTGGTGCCAGTCTGCGCCCATCGGGCGCAAGTCCATTAGGGCCGTTTTGCGCTCATCCGAGGGACTTTTGGCGGATTGGCTACGGGAGACTGACCGGAATCACATCCAGAACCAAGAGCCGTCATCCAGCAATGAGAGATCCAAGGTCCTGACCTCGTCGACTGCCTCGTGCATGTCGACCGCCTCGATGGACTCACCGCGGAGGGCGACCATCACCCCTTCCGATCCGCCGAGAGCCAGCTCGGCAGCCCTTATCCCGAACCGGGTACCCAACAACCTGTCGAATGCTGTCGGAGTGCCGCCTCGTTGCAGGTATCCGAGGCTCATCACGCGGCACTCGTACCTCGTGCGCTCTTCGAGCTCCCGTGCCACCTCGTACGCGACACCCCCAAGACGTTGGAATCCGTACGTATCGGTTCCCCTCGTGGACATCTCACCCGAAGGACCCGCGCAGCCTTCGGCGACGACCACCAACGAGTAGTCGTGGCCGGCCGTGTGGCGCCTCACCAAGCGACCGGCCAGAGCCTCGTAATCGGTAGGGCGCTCAGGGACGACTATCGCCTCGGCCCCGCCGGCGATTCCGGAACTGGCCGCAATCCAACCTGCAGTTCGCCCCATGACCTCGACAACCATGACGCGGTTGTGCGATTCGGCGGTGGTCGTGAGCCGATCGATGGCGTCGACCACGATCTGAACAGCCGTGTGGAAGCCGAGTGAGACATCGGTGCCACCGATATCGTTGTCAATGGTCTTTGGTACCCCAACAACAGCGAGGGCGCCGTCGTCATTCAGTCGTGCTGCCGTTCTGAGAGACCCATCGCCGCCGATGACCACCAGGGACTCGAGCCCGGCCTTCTCGATAGTCGGTGCAACCGAGTCATAGCCTTCGCCGTGCACGTAAGGATCGAGCCTCGAAGTGCCGAGGATCGTCCCGCCCTTGGAGAGGATTCCGCGTACGTCATCCCTTGCCAAGGGGCGCGTAAGGCCTTCCATCAGCCCGCGCCATCCCTTCGCGATCCCGACGACCTCGACGTCTTCGGCCGCCACTCTCGTGACGACAGCGCGAATCGCCGCATTGAGCCCGGGGCAGTCTCCGCCGGCTGTCAGAACACCTATTGCCATGAGTCAATGTCTAGCCGTGCGCGCGGGGATACGTGCGCGCCGAGACGGCAGGTTGCCCCGACCTGCCTTGCTGCGTAGTCCGTCAGGTGACTCGCTCGGCTACAGACACCTCGGCTTCGAGCACGATCTCAGACGAGACGGAACGACTGATCAGACAGACCTGCTCAGCCTTCTCCAGAAGCCGCCGCGCCTTCGCCACCTTCGACGCCTCACTGACGAGGACCACAGGTCGAAGGGTGACTCTGTCCATTCTGTAAAGCCGATCATCCCCACGACGCAGCTCACCGGTTGCGTCATCCCTGTAGTCGACGACGTCGAGACCTGCGATATCGGCGATTGCGAAGAAGGTCGTCATCAGACATGTCGATATCGAGGCGACAAAGAGATGCTCAGGGCTCCATGTCCGTCCCGGTCCACCGAACTCGGGTGGTGAGCCGAAGGCCAGGGCCGGTAGAGCATCGCCGGGAGAGTCGATCTCCCCCGTTTTTGCACCGTCCCCTCTCAGGCGAACGTTGTATTCGTGGAACTCGACCATGTGTTTGCTCCTTAGTCACTATCCGGTTTCGCCGTGGGCGACTCCGGGCAATGTTTCTCGCGCCAGGCTCGTCTGTTCGGCCGAGGATCAGTAGTGCCGAAGGTCACATCCCTCCGGGAGACTGACACACCTGGTTGCGGGACCTCGACAGATGTTCTAACGTACAACCAAATGGTTGTAGATATGCTTCGTGACCCGGAAGCCGATGCGTTGTTCAAAGCTCTTTCGGACTCCACCCGTCGTGACATCCTGGTTAGGACCCTGCACGT
>QQVI01000280.1 GCA_003388545.1 Actinomycetota bacterium | reverse complement strand
GCGTTCGTGGGCGATTCTGTCGAGAGCGCCATCCGGGTTGACCGCCACCGGGTGGCCGACGAGCTCCATCATTGGAAGATCGGATATCGAGTCCGAATAGGCGTAGCAACGCTCGAGGTCGTAGCCCCGATCAGAGGCAATCTTCTCGATCGCCACAGCCTTGCCGGTGCCGTACATGAACGGACCGTCGAGCTTGCCCGTGTAATGGCCATCGACGACTTCTCCACGCGTTCCTAGGCCACCGGTCATTCCCAGCGACACTGCGAGGGGCTCGACGACGACAGTTGGCGATGCCGACACGATCCAGGTGTCCCGGCCTGCCTCCTTGTGCATCTTGAGCAGCTTCTTCGACTCGGGCCGAACCTGAGATACGAGGCGGGGGAGGACCCCTGTGCCAAGCGCGTCGAGGGCGTCGACCGAGGCTCCCTCGATTCGAGACAAGAACTCGGCTTTCGTCTCATCGGAGGCCTCGCCCTGATCACCGAGAATCATGAACGTGATACCAGATAGAGCCCATCCGAGGACGTCTTTGTTGTCGGCAAGGCCTTGTCTCCAGGCCTCCATCCCGATCGGAAGCGCAGACGCTCCTGCGATCAGGGTGCGGTCGAGGTCGAAGAAGGCGGCAGAGTTGGTCACGCCCCCATTTTACGTTTGGGCTCGAGTTTCAGGGAACGTGCCGTCAGTTCTTCGGTTTCTGCGAGCAGGCCGGCGAGGCCGTCGAGATCGGTCGGAGGCTCTGCGACCCAGGGGATTGTGGCGACAACCGCCTTGTGTACAGCGCCGAACTCGGCTCGAGCATCGCTCTGCCTGAGGCTCTCTGAGGCCCAGCGTGCCAGATTCTCCACGAGCTTGGTGTCCGTGTCGTCGGGAGGTTCGAACCCGATCCACTCCTGTGGCAGAGACCGGTTGAAGATGACCGCGGCCGGGACACTGCCGACCTCGGGCAAGTCGCGATAGAAACGCGCCGCCTCGGTGATAGGGGCGGGATCGGCCGTTGTGACGACGAGTGTTTTCGCCCTGCTGAGTAGGGCTTCGATCTGTCGTCCCCGATCGGCTACGCCGTCGTAGGTTGTTCTGAGATCCAACAGGAACTCTGCGACTCGCTCCAGGAGGTTCGAGCCGAGCACGGAGTCGGCGATCCGAAGCACAGGCTTGGCTGCTGTTCTGTAGAAGAAGCGGCGGCCGGGCAAAGGGCCCCCCGTGAGCCATCGGAGCAACCGGCCTCCGACCAGGTCGGCCATGTCGGCGGGTGCTGTGAAGAAGTCGATACCACCGGCCGATGGGGGAGTGTCGACCACCACGACGTCCCAGGCGCCGGCCTCCACGAAGGTCGCAGCCTGGTCCGCAGCAGCGTAGGACTGCGAGGCCGGGAAATGCTGGCTGGCGGCCAGGAAGAACTCATTGTTCACCAGTCTCGCTGCGACGTCAGGGTCGGCGTGCCTGATCGCAACCGATCTCCAGGACTGGGTGGAGTCGAGCATCGCTGCCCAGAGGTTCGGCTCGTCGGGATGGGGGAAGGGCTCGGAGCCGAGCTCGTCGCCGAGCCCCAATGCCGATGCCAGCCTCCGAGCCGGGTCGACCGTGAGGACCAACGTCCTGAGCCCGGCACGCGCCAGTGAGACCCCGATCGCAGCAGAAACCGTGGTCTTGCCCACGCCACCGGCTCCGGTCACCAGCACAGCTTCGGTCACAGGGACTCCTCGAGCGCGTCAGACAGGCGGGCGGCCACCTCCGTCGGTGTCAAGAGCCCAAAGAGATAGGGCAGCTCGACGTGGGGTGGCAGTTCCGACAGCCATTTCTGCTGTTCGACGTAAACCGAGCGATGGTGGATCGCGGCATCTCTCACCGGCCCCCGCCCCTTGGCCGCAGTGGCGAGCTCGGGAACGACGCGATTGGTGATGACCATGGGCTCCGGCACGAGCTCGTTCGTCTCTAGCCACGCGAGGGTCTGACGGGTCTCCGTCGTGGGCAACTCCTCAGCCAGGCTCACGATGACCATCTCCGTCGAATCCGGGTCGCGCAGGGTCTCGCCCATCCAGGCCGCCTGCCGTTCGATGCGTCCGGTTGGCACCAGCTCAGATATCGACCTGGGAGCCCGAAGATACGAACCGATCTGACCGGTCGGTGGAGCATCCGCGATCACCAAGTCCCATTTCCTCTCCCGCACCTCCCAAAGCACCTTCCCGATCGAGATGATCTCTCGCACAGCGGGAGCAGCCGTGGCGAGTGCGTCAAAAGCCCGCGCCACTCTCGAGAAGCGATTCAGCCCTTTGAGCGAGAGCTGGAGTGTGAGGTATTCAATGAGCGAATCGGAACGAATGAGCCGCATCGCGTGCAAGTCGGGCCGCACCTCAATTGGGTCGAAAACGAGGTCGCGCACGCCGAGATGCGCGGCAAGCCCGGCGGACTCACCCATATCTATGACGAGAACGCGCTTGCCTTGCCGAGTCGCCAGCTGTGCGAGGCCGGCGGAAACCGCCGACTTACCGACTCCACCTTGGGCCGATACGACGAGGAGCCGCTTGTCGAGCACGATCAGTCCGGGTTTTTGAGGGGAATCGTGAGGACCAGGTTGCCGTCTTCCACGGCCCAAGAAGCCTTCGAGATCAGGACGTAGTCGGTGTAGTCAATCTCTGCTTGCTTCACGAACTTCTTCCGTTCCTCGCCGGCGACGGGCGGAAGGGGCCGGTCTTTGACAGCCTGGGCGCGCTGGGCGTAACGCTCGATCATCTGGTCGACGTCAAATTGAGCCATGTTCGGGACACTAACGCTCTTGCTTGCGCTTTTCGCTCTTGCGCTCAGACTCCAGGCGCTCCAGCTCGACATCCGAGTAGTCGACGTATGTCATCGCATCGGCGATGAGCCGATGACCGGCCACCTCCCGAATCGCTTTGTGCATCTCCTGGGCGACCCAGCGATATGCAGGATGGCCCGCAGGCTGCGAGCGCAGCTCGATCAGGTGGAAGGCCTGCCGGGGATTCATCTCCATCACGAAGCGGACGTTGTAGGCGAACGGCACGACATATTGGGCCACATCGGCGCCGAGATCGGCTCTCACTCGCTCATAGAGCTCACCCGAGTCGTCCATGATCGACTCCCAGCGACTGCGTAGGCCGAGCTCCTCGATTTCGGCTGGAGTGTCGTAGCCGAGCCTCGTCCCAAAACGCTGCCACTCAATGGTCATGAGCCGGTGCCGCTGCAGGTCACGGAAGGCCCCGATGTCGCAGGTCACGTCGAACCTATAAGTGGTTCGCTCCATCGGCCTGCCTGGCCGGTGCCGTCGGTTGCGTCTCTTTCCCACCAAAGCAGCCAGGATCTGCGCACGCTCGGCCTGCGACATGTTTCGGGCGAGTTCCTGAAGGACGTCGTCCGGCAGCTCGGAGACCGAGTACAGCGCGGCTGCAGCGATCTTGACTTCGGCGTCCGGCACCCAGTCGGTCAGAGTCACGGATCGTCCCTTATCCGTTGGGGTGCCCAGATCCTCCGACAAGCCTTCGAGGTCGTCGCGCACATTTGCGAGATACTGCGACCACTTGACTCCTCGGTCGGGGAGATCGACGCGTGTGAGAAAAGACGGGATGATCTTGCGCAACTCGGTCAACATCATCTGGCCGTAGTCACGCACTTCCTCGAGCGGGCTTGCCTGCATGCGCACGAGCGCCATCTCGTATGCCTGGCCGGTTGCGTAGATGCCGACGTTCGACGTGGTGGCCACAGGGAGCAATCCGCGCACGGTGTCGCAGGCCTTGGCGCGGATGGTCGCGTTGTAGACCATGTTGGAGTCAGACTCCGACTTGGGATGGCGCTCACGAAAGACATCGATCATGCCGGAAACCATCTCCGAGTACTCGTCGAAGACATGCTCCATATGAGAGCGATACTCAGAGGCGTGCTTGCTTCTCTCGATCTCCGGGGGAGTGAAGTAGCGATAGCTGTCGCCGAGCCTGGCGTCGTACTTGATGTACCGGGTCGACTGTTCGAGATAGGCCGCCAGCCGGCCCCACTCGAGTACCTTTGTGAGCATGTTCGAGGCCTGCTCACAGTCCAGGTGAGCTCCGCCGAGCTGGGCGACCGAGTCGTCGCCGTATTCGAAGAACACTCTCTTGTAGAGATCTTCGGCCCGCTTCGTCGATAGGAGTGGGTCGTCCTCGATATTGAGGGCGATCGACTCGATCCCGGCCTCGGGATCGTTCAGGAACTCGTCGAGGAGGAGGCGCCGTAGCGACTTGGCCGACCGCGAGTATCTGGCGAAGAGAGCGCCTTTGACGACTTCCGGAAGGTTGATGAGCCCGAACACTGGGAGGTCGGTGTTGGTGACGAAGCGGCGCAGAACTGCCTGCTCCGCCTCGGTGAACTCTTCCTGGTGGTAGGTCGTCACGGATTGGCGATTGTACGAGGAAATGGAACCGGACCCGGTTACCGTCTCGTTGTCGTGTATATGTGGCTCATTCGAATCGCCATCGTCGCCCTGGTGCTGGCGGCAGTCGGGATTGCTGTGGTCCCGATTCTCGTGATGCTCGACCTGCTCAACGGGGGCTCGGGATGGGGGCTTTGCCCGGGTGGGCTCGAAGCGTGTGACAAGCCATACACGACCCCTTTCGAGTTCTTGATAGTGCTCATCCTCGGCCTGTTTCTCGTGATTCTCGCCATCAGGCTCGTCGCCCGGCTTGCTCGTCGGCTACAGGCCGAGTCGTACCAGGTCAATGAGCAGGAGTCACAGCTTCGGCGCGGGTAGTGGCCGGGTCCTTCTGCCTCTTGATGACAACCACTATTGCGACGACGATCAACGCCGCGCCCAGCCAACCGGCCAGGTCGAGCCGCTCGTCGAGCACGACCCAGGCCGTGGCTACCCCGAAGGCAGGCTCGGCGGCTAGCACCACAGCCGTAGTCGATGCCCCGACCACGGTCTGAGCCCACGCCTGGAGGACGTAGGCACCGACGCTGACTCCGATGCCAGTGATGAGGATCGCCGGCCAGACCGTTTCCGGAGGGAGCGAGTACCCGTCCAGCAGGCCTGTGAGCAGGAACGATGCGATCGCCACCGTCGTGAGCTGCACCGCAGTGAACGGGATGACTGGGTGTCTCGGTGCCAGCACCGAAAGGGCCACGACATGTAGTGCAAAGGCGACGGCGCAGCCCAAAGTGAGAAGGTCTCCCGGCGAGAGGCTGAGGTCGTCTAGCCCGGTCACGAGAGCCAGACCGACGAAGGCAACTGCAGCGGCGCCAACCGACCACGGTGAGGGGGCGTATCGGTGAAACGCTGCGGCCAAGAACGGCGTCAGCACGACGAACAAGCCTGTGATCAGAGCCGAGTTGGTAGCGCTCGTTAGGGCCAATCCGGCGGTTTGCAGCGAATAGCCGGCGAAGAGAGCGGCGCCGGCAATCGTCCCATCGCGCCAGATCGCTCCTCCTTTCGGAACAGCAATGACGATCAACAGGAGCGCGCCGATCATGAATCGCCATGCCACGAAGCCAATGGGAGCGATCGTCTCTACCGCCGACTTGACGACCACGAAGGTGGCGCCGAAAAGGAAGGATGCGAGCACGAGTGCGGCAATCGCCCTGGTTTCGCGTCTGAGTCGCATGAGAAGGCAAGAGACTAGGAGCGGCCGGGAACGTAGCATGCGCCGTCATGCCGGGACCAAAAGCCGACGGCTCCGTTCCTACCCCTGCCGAGCGCGGCAAGGCGCGAGCGGTCCTCAACCGACTCAGAGGTCGCTATCCGAACATCGAGACAGCCCTCGACTACGAGAACGCTTGGCAGCTATTGGTCGTGACGGTCCTTTCGGCCCAGACGACGGACGAGAACGTCAACAAGGTGGCGCCATCTCTGTTTGCGGCGTACCCGAATCCAGAGTCACTTGCCGACGCCAACCCCGAGGACGTGGAGCAGATCGTCTTCTCCACCGGTTTCTACAGACAGAAGACGAAATCGATCATCAAGCTGTCGCAAGCTGTGGTGGAGCTATTCGACAATGAGGTGCCAGCAGACCTCGACGAGTTGGTCAAGCTCCCGGGCGTTGGAAGGAAGACGGCGAGCGTTGTGCTCGCTGAAGTCTGGGATGTGCCGGCAATTGCCGTCGACACTCATGTGAATCGGGTCGCACGCCGGCTCGGCCTGACGACCGAGTCCGATGCGGTGAAGATAGAGAAAGACCTCATGGCCCTCTATCCGAAGGCGAGCTGGTCGGGCATCTCGATGCGATTCATCCAGTTCGGCAGGGACACATGCGATGCGCGCCGGCCCGACTGTGGTCATTGCGAGCTCTTCAAGTTGTGCGAGTGGCCGGATCGCTTTGAGGTGGCCGCGGCGGCTGAGAAGTGAACCGCGACATTCTCAAGCTGGCCGTCCCGGCCCTGGGAGCCCTGGCCATCGATCCGCTCTTGACGCTTGCCGACACAGCATTTGTTGCCCGTCTCGGAGTTAACGAGCTCGCCGCTCTCGGCGTCGACACGGCAATCCTCGGGTTCGCCTTCTTCGGCTTCAACTTCCTTGCATACGTGACAACTCCGCTGGTGGCCCAGGCACTTGGCCGGGACGACCGGTTGGGCGCCCGGCGTTGGGTCGGGGATGCTTTGACCCTCGCCGTCGGTCTTGGGGTGCTGGCGACGCTGGTCCTGCTCGTCTTAGCTCCCTGGTTCGTCCAGATCATGGGTGCCGGCGCGGAAGTGTCTGGCCCCGCGGTGTCGTACCTGCGGATTCGCGCTCTTGCTGCACCGGCGGTCCTCGTCGTCCTCGCCGGGCACGGGGCGTTTCGGGGGTATCACGACACGAGGACGCCGCTGGTCGTGGCTGCGGTCGTCAACGGAATCAACCTGATTCTCGACCCGCTTCTCATCTTCACGGTCGGGTGGGGCCTTCAAGGCGCCGCAGTGGCCACAGTGCTCGCCCAGTGGGTCGGTGCCGCCGTGTTCATGAGGCTGCTCCTGGCGCGCGAGATGGTGGCCAGGCCGGAGTCGTTTGCCTCAGCCGTGCCGTCACTCCTCAAGCTCGGCCGCAATGGCCTCCTCGTGACGACCCGCACTGCGGCCCTCCTCGTCGCATTCACGGTTGCGGCTGCCCAGGCAACCCGTCTCGGCCCGGCCTCGATTGCGGCACATCAGGTAGTCGTCCAGGTCTGGCTCCTCGCTTCGATGGCGGCCGATGCTTTCGCAATCGCCGGTCAGGTGATGGTTGGGGACGCCGTCGGGAGGCGGGACGAGCCGGGAATTCACTCCGTCACCGCCAGGCTGATGACATGGGGGGCAGGCGTTGGCGTCCTCCTCTTGGCGGCTTTTTGGTTGGGTCGCGGGCTTCTCGACTCGCTCGCGGCCGATCCAACGGTGGGAGCGCTATCCGTGGAGGCCGGTGGTGTGGCTGCTGTCATGCAGCCCATAGCCGCCCCCCTATTCGTGGCCGACGGGATCTTCCTCGGGCTATTGGCGTTGGGGGTGCTCGTCGCCTCGACCGCCTCGGGCTCCGCTGTTGCGTTGGTGCTCATCTTCGCAACGGACCTCGGGCATTCGTTGACGGGGATCTGGTGGGCCCTCTTTGCGATGGTTGCCACGAGAATCGCCGTCTTCGCCCTCGCTTACCGCCGGTCGGTGATTGGAGCGCTCAAGTCCTGACCCTTTGTCTCAGGGAGTGTGAGCGTCAGGCCGGCGGCGACGAGCATCCCGATACCGAGGAACGTCACCGATCGTGAAAGCCCGAAGCGCTCGATGGTGAATATGCCGCTGATCAGGCCGGTAGCTGAGCCGACGATGGCGAGGTTGGCCGCTGCTGTAGTCGCACTGGAGCGGAGACGGGTGGGGAACAACTCGGCGCGATGACTCCCGCCCGCAGGCACGAAGGCAAATGTGCCGAAAGAGCTCACGACTACGGCTCCGACGATCAGTGGCACCGAGGCCGTGTTGTACAACACGATGCCACCGGACAACGCGAGCAGCAGACTGAGAACAGTGGTGAGTCTCCGACCCCAGCTGTCGGCGAGATGGCCTCCCACGAAGAAGCCAATCCCACCAAATGTGCCGCCCACCAGGCTCACGAGCACCGTGTCTCCCGTCGTGAGCCCGACACCCTCGATCAGCCGCTCTGTGGAGAAGGCGAGAGCAACCGATGAGAAGGCGCTGGCCAGGAATCCGACCAGCCCCACTACCCAGAAAACGCGGGAGTGCGGCCCACTGACCAGCTCTCTCCAGTGTCCGTCGTGCGGGGAGCGCTCGAAGAGCTCGCTCTCCGGGACTTTCTTGATCAGGAGAGGCATCGCCAGAACGCCCACCGCTATGAGGAGATGCGGGATGCGCCAGGCCTCACCGCCCCCATCCGCCAGTGGCAGCGTCATCAAGGCAATGCCGGCGCCAAGGGACACAGCCGCCCCGTAGAACGAGATCGAGTAGGCGCGGATGTCGGAGGGCACACGCTCGGCGATGATGACGACCGAGAGGCCACTCACGGCTGCGGTGCCAACTCGAAGCAGTGCTTGCGCCATGCCGAATTGCCAGGCGTCGACGACCAGCCCGGCGAGCGTCCCACCGACGAGGACCAACGTGAGCGCCCAGAGGAACGGCCTTCGTCTCCCGATGTGGTCTCCCAGCCAGCCGATCGGCAAAGCCCCGAATGCGGCCAGTCGGGCGAATCCCAGCAGGAGACTCATCTCACCTTCGCTCAATCCGAGGCCGACCCTCGTGAAAGGGAGTGTGGCCGTTGCCTGCGATTGGGCGAACCCCTGGAGGAGCCCCGCGAGCCACATGACGGCCACAAAGCGACGCGCTTGGCTGTCGAACCTGCCAACCGGCAGCAGCGGCTCGAGGAGTCTGCGCAGTCGGGTCGGCATCCTGGACAGCGTAGGGGCGGATACCCGACATTTACCTCGGCTGAACCCTCTCTATGGGAACATCGAGACTGGCCCCCTCGTTATAGCCAGCGTCATATGTTCGAAAACGTCGATTCAGCCGCGTACATAATTCAGCTCTTCATCGCGTTCGGAGCGGGGATCATCTCCTTCGTCTCTCCCTGCGTCCTGCCGCTGTTGCCCGGCTATCTGTCGATGATGTCCGGTTACTCCACGGCTGAGATCCAAGGTGGCCGCATATCGACAGGCCGGATGTCGCGAGTCATCCTCTTGTTCATCGCCGGGTTCACGGTCGTCTTCGCCATTCTCGGGGCAGCGGCGGCCAGTCTCGGCAACGTCATCACCCGCAACCTCGGCACGCTCGAGACGGTCGCCGGAGCGCTGATCATCGCCTTCGGTCTTCTCATGGCGGCGATGGCCGTCTCGAATCGCGGTTTCCTCGCGACGCTTAGCCAGGATCGGCGCGTTGACGTCAGGCCGTCCCGACTCGGGAAATGGGCGCCACCGGTCATGGGTGCTGCTTTTGCGTTCGGCTGGACACCCTGCATCGGGCCAGTACTCACCGTGATCCTCGCCACCGCGGGAACTCAGGGGACTGTCGCCCAGGGCGTGTTGCTATTGGTCGTCTACTCGCTTGGGCTCGGTGTTCCCTTTCTCCTTGCGGGTCTGGGGATGTTCAAGTTCTTCGGGAAGCTCAAGCCGTACCTACGGGGAATCAACATCGCTTCCGGTCTTCTGCTGGCTGCATTCGGCGTGCTCATGGTCACAGGGAATGTCGGCGACCTATCCGCCGTCATCGTGGAATGGTTCGAGTCGGTTCCCTTCCTGAGGGAGTTATCGTCGGTGTGATGACAGCCCGAATCGCCCCGGCACCGGAGCTGGTCTGGTTTCGTGGGCCCGACACGATCAGATTCCTCAACGACTTGATCAGCCAGGAGATCGGTCACCTCGAGCCAGGCACTGTCGCTCGGTCGCTCCTTCTCGGTCCACAGGGCAAGATGGATTTCATCCTGTGGGTGCTCCGTGGTGAAGACGAAGTGGGTCTTGTGACCGAAGACGGCAGGGGAGAGGAGCTCGCCAATCGACTCGGTCGCTACAAGATCCGGGTCGAAGTCGAAGTCGTGCCCGAACTTTCGGAGGTCTATCTCGTTGTGGGAGACCCAACCGTGCCAGCCGGGCAGTGGGAGAGAACAGATGGGCTCGTCAGTGCCGACCTGTCCTGGCCAGGATTGCCGAGAGAGCTGCGAGTGGGGGCGGATGTCTCCGGTCTGGCTGAAATCGATCCCGGTGAGTATGCCGCAGCGAGGATCGAGGCGGGCATCCCTGTGATGGGAGTCGACGTCGACGAGAAGACCATTCCCCAGGAGACAGCTCTGGTGCCCGAGACCATCTCATTCGAGAAAGGTTGCTTCTTGGGTCAGGAGCTCGTCGCTCGACTCGACTCACGCGGAGGCCGGGTCAACCAGCATCTCCGGATACTCGAGTTCGATGAGCCTGTTCCCACAGGCGCGACTCTGAAGGCTGGCGACCGAGAGGTGGGCACTGTCACCACATCGTCGGGCAGTCTGGGACTGGCTTTGGTCTGGCGGGAAGTCGAGCCTGGAGACCGGATCGACGCAGGAGGGGTAGCCGCCACAGTGAGAGCCGTTCCACAGAAATCTGAGAGCACCTTCACCGGCTCTTAACAACCGTAAGGCAGACTGGGCCGGTGTCTGGACCAACTCGTTCGGTGCTTCTCGTTGAGGACGACGACTCGATCGCGGACATGCTGCGCGGCTTTTTCGAGCGTGACGGCTTTCGCTTTCTTCACGCGCTGACGGGAGAGGAAGCCATCGAGCGCCTTCGCCTCCGGCCCGTTTCCGTGGTGCTACTCGACCTCAACCTTTCGGGCATCGATGGTGTCGAGACCTGCCGCCGGATGCGGGAGTTCACCCAAGTGCCGGTCCTGATGTTGACGGCGCGTGACAGCGAGATCGACAAGGTTCTGGGTCTGGAGATGGGGGCCGACGACTACATCACCAAGCCGTTCTCACCGCGCGAGCTCATGGCGCGGGTCAAAGCAGTCCTGCGACGGTCCGAGGAGCCCATCCAGAAGCCGAGGATCATCGAGATCGGCGGCTTCGAGATCGACGGGGGCAAGCGGAACGTTGTCACACCCGAGGGCGAAAAGCTGACTCCGACCGCACGTGAGTTCGACCTCCTCTGGTTCCTTGCTGAGAACCAGGGCATCGCTCTCAGCCGGAGCCAGATCCTGGAGTCGGTGTGGGGTTACGAATACTTTGGCGAAACCCGGACTGTCGACGTGCACATCAGACAGCTTCGCAAGAAAATCGCTGGAATCCCGATCGAGACGGTAT
>QQVI01000042.1:10287-11430 GCA_003388545.1 Actinomycetota bacterium | reverse complement strand
GACAGGTCGCACCGCCTTCACAGCCGCCACCTGGTCATAGGCCATCGCTCCGGCGCCGAGCATCGCCAGTGTCGAGGCGTTTCGAGTAGCGAGAGCGTCGGTGGCCAGGCCTGAGATCGCGCCGGTGCGGATCGCAGTCAAGGTAGGGCCGTCTACGACCCCCAGTGGACTCCCCTCCGGATCGAACACCGCGACAATTCCAACCGGGTTGCCAGGCACCGTGGACACCACCTTGATTGCCGTGATGTCTCCCACCCTCCCCGGCATGAACATCGACCCTCCCAGGGGTATGCGCAATGGCGCCTCGGACTCTTCTGTGAAAGCCCTGCGCATTGCCTCGATTGCATCGGGCATCGAGAGGGACGCCCGGGTGGCGTCCGCATCGAGATAGATCACGCGAGGACGCTCTTCGTCTCGACCGAGATCGGCTCGCGATCGACCGAGAAGAACGACATGGGCACATCGGTGTCGAGCGCCAGCGTCTCCCCGCTGACCTCCTGGGCGACCATCGATCCGATGGCGGGGGCGAGTTTGAACCCATGCCCCGAAAACCCGTTGGCCACCCAGAAGCGGTCGACCTCGGTGGGCCCGACGACCGGATGGACGTCTTCTCTGTTCATCGTGTAGAGGCCGGCGACACCGGATACGTGGCCTCGCGGCTCGAGTGCAGGAACCCGATGGTGGAATGCAGCCAGCTTCATCTGGGTGAACTCCGCATCAGGCATCCTCTTGTAGTTGTCAGGGTCGTCGACGATCTCCTCTTCGTCCTCCGGCAACACCGAACCGATGAGAACTTGCTGGCCACCAGACTCCGGCCTGAAGTAGCTGCCGGTCGAGAAGTCAGAGCCCACCGGCAGCTTGCCGAGATCAGGCGGCCACTCGCGGTAGACGATCTGAATTCGGGTAGGTGTGAGGGTCCATCTCAAATCCGCTCCCGCCATTGCGTTGAGCTGATTGCACCATGGGCCTGAGGCGTTGATGACAAGCCCCGCATCGATGCGGGTCCCATCGGCGAGCTTGACCCCGGTGACAGAGCCATCGGACTTCATGACATCGATCACGTGGGCGCGGTACCGCACATCGACCCCGATCGTGCGTGCCGCCTCGATTAGATCCTGATTGGCGCCCACCGGCTCGGCATAT